>QIAR01000593.1 GCA_003225595.1 Acidobacteriota bacterium
TCGATACCTCAACGGTCATCTAAGATTGCAGAGTCCAAGGGAGTACACCGTTTATGCACCGCGCGCTGAAAATTGTCGGAATCGTTGTTGTCGTCCTGCTCGTGATTGTGATTGCGCTCCCCTTCCTGATAGACGTGAACAGCTTCCGCCCGAGGCTGGAGTCGGAACTCACGGCGGCTCTCGGCCGCCAGGTCAAAGTAGGCAATCTGAGCCTCTCCCTGTTGTCAGGAAGTGTTTCGGCGGAAGACCTCTCCGTCGCCGATGATCCTGCCTAAAGCAAGGATCCTTTCATTCGCGCCAAAGCATTGAATGTAGGTGTGAAAGTGATGCCGCTGATTTTCTCCAAGACTCTGCATGTCACTGATCTGACGCTTGACCGTCCGGAGATATTCCTCCTCCACTCGGCTTCCGGGAAGTGGAATTTCTCCAGTCTGGGCGGCAGCTCCAGCGCGAAGTCAGCTTCCGCGGGCGCTGCTAAATCAGGGGAATCTTCCACCACGAATCTTTCCGTGAGCAAGCTGAATGTGAAGGATGGTCGCGTCTCAGTGGGCCGCGCCAACTCTTCCACCAAACCGCGCGTGTATGACCACGTGAACATCACGGGGCGCGATTTCTCCTTCACCTCGCAGTTCCCGTTCACACTTTCCGCTGACCTTCCCGGCGGCGGCAGCTTGAAACTCGACGGCAAAGCTGGCCCGATCAACTCCGCCGACGCTTCTTTGACTCCGCTCGAGGCACAGCTCAATGTAAAACGGCTCGATCTCGCTTCCTCGGGATTTGTCGACCCGTCTTCCGGCATCGCCGGCCTGGCGGACTTCGATGGCAAGCTGAGTTCCGATGGCCGGCAACTGCGCGCCAGCGGCGCCCTGAAAGCCGACAAGCTCAAACTGGCGGAAAAGGGTTCGCCGGCAGGACGCCCCGTGGAAGTGAAATATGCCACCGAATACGACTTGCAGAAGGAAGCCGGCACACTCACTCAGGGCGATATCTCGATCGGCAAGGCCCTGGCCAAACTGACCGGCACTTACCACGTGCAGGGAGAACAAACTCTTCTGAATATGAAGCTCAACGGGCCGGGCATGCCGGTGGACGACCTCGAGGCCATGCTGCCTGCGCTGGGCGTTGTTCTGCCTTCCGGCTCCTCGCTTAAAGGTGGAACACTTTCCACTGACCTGGGAATGGCCGGTTCCGCGGAGAAGCCGGTCATTAGCGGCCCCATTCATCTGGCGCAAACGCGCCTTGCCGGCTTCAATCTCGGATCCAAGCTGTCGGCGATCTCTGCGCTTTCCGGCGCGCAGACGGGATCAGACACTTCCATCCAAAACCTGAGCACGGATGCACGTGTAGCGCCGGACGGCACGCGCACGGAAAATATCAACCTGATTATCCCTGCCCTGGGCACTATAACCGGGAGCGGAACCATCAGCCCGGGAGGAGCTCTGAACTACCACATGAACGCAAATCTCTTCGGCGGCGCGGTCACCGGACTCTCGCAGCTTGCGGGCCTGGGCGGCAAGGGCGAAAGTGTTCCCTTCTTCATCCAGGGGACGACCTCGGATCCTAAGTTTGTCCCAGACGTGCAGGGGATGGTGGGCAGTCAATTGAAGTCAGGCTTCCAGACCAAGAACTCGAACGCAAACTCCGCCATCGACGCGCTGAGCGGAGTGTTTGGAAAGAAAAAGAAACCTAACAAGTAGCCACGGTGGGCGCGGGTGGCAAAACGAAGAAGTGTTCCACGTGGAAACAGGCTCAGACCTCTTCTCCCCGGCGGTTGGCGCCAGGCCGATGAGCGGGGTTTCTCCGGCGCCCGCCGTCGGCAGGTCTTTACGCTCTACAAATTCGACCTCAATCTGCGGAGCATCGGTGAATCGCGGTACTCGGTATTCGGCAAAATGCGGATTCAGAATTCGACCGTTCTCGAAGCGAATGGCCTCGAACATGGCGCCGCCGATGGCTTGCACGACAGCTCCCGCGATCGCACTGCTTTTATCAATGAAGCTTACCGAATTTACGCCCTGATAATTCCCGGGTTCCGGTCCAAGCTCAACTTCTCAGTATACGACGTCTCTGAAGCTAATCTCGCTGTAACTCCCCGTGGATGGAGGAGCGATCTTCGAATTGAGGTCATAGTGAAATCTCATGGCGTTGACGGATATCGTCGCGGCAACCACAGATCCATAGAAATCTGTATTGTTCCCCTTGAGGTTAACAGTTGCATTAGGAGCATTCACGATTGCGTAGGTGTTGTTTCCGCCGGAAATCGTGATAGTGCCAGTGCCTCCATAATTGAATTGGAAATTGTTCGGGATGCCGCTCGTGTTCACAATCGCGCCGTCGCTCTGAAGATTAATCGGCGTTGGACTGCTTTGCGGGAAGTTCAAAACTACCGCCCCGGGCGGGTTGACCGTAATCTGCGAACCGCTACCGCTTACAGAAATACTGTTGAGGTTGTAGACCCCCGGGGCCAATACCAAAGTGGCACCTGCGGTCACGCTGATGTTTCCGTAGGTGCCGGGAACGAGGGCGGTGGGTTGTTTCTTGTCGTTAACTATAACCGTGGTAGTGAGCGGGGGCGGATTGGGATCAGGTGGTATCGCGAATACAAACGGGCCTGCCGCCGTTAACACGTTGGCCGGGTTCGATACCATTCCGGCACCACCGGAGGTGGTAAGGCCGGCAGGGCAGGTGCCTTGTGTGGCATTTGGTACTCCGATCGCGCCTCCTACCTGAGTGTTACTGCCACCGAGACTCACGTTGCCATTAGAGCCGATGTCTCCTCCCGTGGTGGTTGTGGTCCAGGGCGGCGTTCCGGAAGCACTGGTAAAGCTATCCGTAGTAGCGCCTCCATTCATGCTAAGGGCTCCACAAGTCGCTGCCGTAGCGTACAGGCCATAGATAAATGGAGCAGAGGGGGGTGAGGCAAGCTCGGCCTGCACCATTCTTCGTGCGTTGGTGATGGGGTCTGTGGCGAGGGACGTCACGATATAGACGGGAGTGGCCGCTGGTCCTGGGGGGCTCTCAACCTTGTGAGCAGCGGAGAAAGGTCTTAGGACTGGACACGGATGGCCGAAGGTTCAAACAGAACGAATCGCAACTTCGCCTGGCTGCGGTCTAAGAAAGTTCGCGGACCGCAAATGGTGCGCGTCATCGCAACGATGGTAGTCACCTTGGCGCTCCTCGCGTTGTCCAAGTGCGTGTTCCACTCTGATCTTCGGCTAGGCGAGATCGTATTATTCGGGACCTTGTACCAGGCAGAGCCGGCGGGCACGTCGATACAACGCAGGTCGGGGCCTTCTGCCGTCTGGCCTGGAAGCGCGTATCCATCGTGACAGAGCTCATCATCGGTGGAAGTGGTGGCTGCGGTCCACGGAGTGACTGCTGCCGGGTTTGTTCCGCCCCGAATATATAGCATACCGCCGTTAGTACCGGATGGAACTACGGGGATAGCAGGTAAGCAATTCGCCGCAAGAGCACACGTTCCCAGGGGTGGAGCTATGAGGGTAGTTGCATTTGTCCACAGCAGCCGGTCCCGTACCTCTTCAATGCCGGCCTTGGCGGCAAAATAGAGCACCTGCTCCCGGCGATAGTTAGCGTTTACAGCCGTCTCCATATTCGCCACAAACACAAGAGCGGCGGCAAGCGCCGTCAATAACATCAGGAGCATCAAAGCCATTATCAGTGCCACTCCGCGCTGGCCATAAGTTTTGCAATGTGTCATAGGATTTCCTCCGTGCGAATTCTGATAGTGTGCCCGCAGGTGCAGCTTTCGGTAGGTGGATTCCAACTCGTCTCGGGGATACTGAAAACAAACGATTCGCTGGCTGCTCCCTCTTCCGCGCTGCCCGCGTAGGCATGGAATCCGATAAATCCATACAAATCCCCCAGTCG
>QIAR01000594.1 GCA_003225595.1 Acidobacteriota bacterium
TGATGGTCACTACCCGCAGCATTTCATCCCAAGGCGCAAGCGGGATGCCCGACCCTTCGCGCTTTTCGAAGGGTGGGAATGCGAACCCCGAATGCTAGGCGCATGACGCAGTATCAATTTAATCTCGGTTCCTGCCCGGCCAAAGGATGGAATCTATCAGCGCAGAGGTGAAGACGGTCCCACCTCTGCCGATATATCGGCACCCCGCGGCCGGGTGGCCTTCGCTCTTCTCCCAGCAATGGTTCTCGGCTCCTCGCGAGACGCGGAGGCATCGCTTTCCCCTTCTCTTTCATGCCTTTACGGGTATGGTACGTATATTACTGTACGTATAACATCGCTAGTACAAAATGTTCCACGTGGAACACTGCCGCGATTTGCAAGTGTTCCTAGTGTTCCACGTGGAACAATCTTTGAAGCCTGGCCACCAACGTTTGCCCCCACAGTTACACCTGGGACGCCGCAGGCTACCCGCGAACCAGGTCTACCTCTTTTTTGTCCCGTTCTTTGCCGCGTTTTTGGCCGCGGCTCGCTCTTGCAGGGTGATGGTCACTACCCGCAGCATTTCATCCCAAGGTGCCGGCTTGCCGGTCCAGATCTCGAACTGCCGCGCCGCCTGGTGCACAAACATCTCCACACCGGGAATGACCTGCGCCCCGCGCTCGCGAGCCATCTTCATCAGGCGGGTTTCGGGCGGATCGTAGATCATGTCGAAGAGGTAGCGGGTGTTGATTTCGTTTTCGTTGAGCGGAGACTCGCGGCCATTGCCCATGCCCACAGGGGTAGCGTTGATGATGACGTCGAAAGTCAATTTCTTCAGGTCCGCCCGCTTGATGGACCGTGCCCTGGCGCGCCGCGCCAGTTTCTGAGCCGGTCCCGCAGTGCGGTTTAAGATCCAAATCTCGGCGCCCCGCTCCTTGAGACCGAATACCGCCGCCCGCGCCGCCCCGCCAGCGCCCAGCACCAGTACTTTAGCTTTGTCGAGGGGCAGCCGCTGCTCTAGAGGACGCACTACGCCAGCCGTGTCGGTATTGAATCCATAAAGTTTTCCGTCCTGCGCGCGCACCACGGTATTGCAAGCGCCGATCTTGGTAGTGTGTGAATCGGTGTTGTCCAGGTGCCGGAGGATCGCCTCTTTGTATGGCATTGTGATGCTGAGGCCATGGATCGGAATATCCCGCACACAGGCCATAAGATCTTTCAGAGTCTTGGCATGGAGCGCCAGATAAACGCCGTTTACGTTTTCGCGACGTAGCGCGGCGTTCATGATCACTGGGGAGAGCGAGTGTGTCACCGGGTCGCCGGCCACGCCGTATACCCGCGTTGCCGCGTCTACCTGCTCGATGCGGTACACACTGCGGAGGTCCTGTGCCGTCACCTGTCCCGGGGCGGTTTCCTCTCCCGGGCTGACCGACGCAAAGGTGAAGACGCTCCCCGCTCGCACGCCCAAAATGCGGCTGATGATTCCCTGTTCCCCCATGCACAGGCCGATCAGCGAATGCTTGTCACTCTGCTTTTCCAGGAACTTCATCATCACCACGTTGTCCGACAGGGTGGTAGCCGTAGTGACAATTTTGTAAAAGTCGGCGGGGTAGGCGAGCATTTTTTGCAGAGTTTCTTCCAGCTTGCGGGTGGCGCGGAAGTCGTGAAAGGAGAGGATCAGAGCTGCCCCACTACGCAATTTCTGTAATTGCTGTGGCTTACACTTGGTTGCCGTCTGCAATTCGACATCGAGCAACTGACAACCGGCAGCAGAGGCCTTCGCCAACAGGTTCAGTTGAGAAACGACTGAGCCCCGGAACTTGCCGCCACTTAGCGCCCGACGGCAGGTTGCGATTGCTACTACGTAAGGATGCGTATCCAGAAAGCGCTTGATCTTGGCGAGTGCCAGAGCCGGACGTGGAAGATAATCTAACCTGAACTCCAGAAAGGGGTTGTCTCTCGCCAGCGATTCCGCCTTGTCGACCATCTCGGCGGGATCACTGCCCGTGACCGCTACGCAGACCCGGGGCATCCGCAACGGAAGTAACCGAGGGACGTAGGTGGGCTGGGCGGATATCATGATCCGGATTAGGTGGGCGCGATATTACAGGGGCGTAATTCCAGATGCAACAACGGATTATGCGGGTGCGGGGAAAACTTTTTCCGTGCGTTGCATAACACCCTCGTAACCTTGACCCACCTTTACCTGCCTGTTACTTTCCGGCTGAAGCCCCTGTCTGCCTGGCAGTTGGCTGGGGGCCGGCCTGAGCACTGGGCCTCGACTCGGAGGTAACATGAAGAAAACAGGACTGTTGTTGCTGATGCTGAGCGTTGCCGCATGGGCCCAGCAAGCGAACCCCGCGCCCGCGTCAGCTCCAGCGGATCAGAGCAGTTCGCAAGGGACCATCAACACGTCGGTGAGTTCACCTACCGAGCGCGTCCAGACACCCACTTACGCCGATCTGTATTGTGCCGGCTTCATCAGCAAGCAAGTCCTGCCTAACTCAAATTTTGTGGCTGGCGGACTGCAAACCCCGAACACCACGAAGTTTGCCACCGGCGAAGTGGTGTACCTGGCCGGTAGCGGGTACCAGACTGGCACGCAGTACACAATTGTGCGGGAATTGGCAGATCCCAATCGCTTCGAGAATTTCCAGGGTCAACACGCGGCAATAGCCGCAGCGGGCCAGCCTTACGCCGAGATCGGGCGTGTGCGCATCATCGACACCCGAAGCAAGACAGCGATTGCTCAAATCGAGTTCAGTTGCGATCCCGTGAACCCGGGCGATTTAGCAGTCCCGTTCGTCGAGAAAGCTGCGGTCTCATTTCACCCGCCCCTGCGCTTCGATCGTTTCGTGCCCGCCACGGGTAAACTTACCGGTCGGATCGTGTTGGCTAAGGACTTTGATACGACACTGGGGACCGGCATGAAGGCCTACATGAACGTGGGTTCTAACCAAGGTGTGAAAGTCGGCGACTACTTCCGCGCCGTACGCGCCTACGAAGCCGACTTAAGAGATCCGGTCGATTCAATCTCGTTCAAGGCGTCCACCGTGGAAGAAACGCAAAAGCGGCCGCCCTCCATCGAGGCCAAGAGGTTCACAAAAGGCAAGGGCCCCCAGATTCATGTGCGCGATCTGCCCCGCCGCGCCGTGGGTGAGGTGGTCGTGATCGGCGTAACCCCCACCAGTGCTACCGGCATGGTCGTCTTCGCTCTTGAAGATGTTCACGTCGGGGATGGCGTGGAGTTGGACGAGCAGCAGCAGCAGCAGGCACAAGTACAGCAATAGATTTTCATCCGCAACGCAGGCCTGACTCGGGGGAGGGTAAAACCCTCCCCGGTTTTTTGGGGACCCAAGGATAGCCGGCCGGGAGAACCCACATCCCTCCTTGTTTTCTACACATAGAAATGTGTAATATACTACACATGCCAACCAATTTGGCCATCGACGATAGACTTATCGAAGAAGCCCGCCGCTCCGGCGGCCACAAGACAAAGAAAGAGGCTGTTACTGCTGCTCTAGACGAGTACATTAGACGCCGCAAGCAGCAAAGAATTCTCGACCTCTTCGGAAGTTTCGACTTCGATCCGAAATATGATTACAAGGCCGCTCGCCGTTCGAAACGCTCATGATGGTCCTGGTGGACACGCCCATCTGGTCACTAGCACTACGGCGAAGAAAAGAGCCACTGAATCCTAAGGAACAAACTCTCACGGCAGCTTTAGCCGAATTGATCAGAGAAGGTAGAGCACAGGTGATAGGGCCAATCCGGCAAGAGTTGCTCTCCGGCATTCGCGAAGAGAAGCAGTTTCGCAGCCTCCGTGACCACCTCCGGGCCTTTAATGAGATTGGGCTGGTTGTTGAGGATTATGAGGAAGCAGCCCGCATGAGCAAGCAGTGCCGCGCGCGGGGAGTGTCCAATTCCTCGGTCGATATGCTTATCTGCGCCGTTGCAAGTCGCCGTCGGTGGCAAGTCTTCACTAACGACCAGGACTTTCTGCGATACGAGAAGGTGATCGGGACCGGCTTGTACCGTTTCCCGGCGCCTTAGGCTCGCGAGCTTACCGGAGGTACACGATGTGATATCGCGTATTAAAGAGCCCAAAACCAGAAAGGCAAGAGTAAGGTGTTTGCTATCGCGACTCCAGACTTAAAGAAAATTACCGTCATGGGTGTCATCAAAGAGAAGATTCTGCCTAAGAGCAGCAT
>QIAR01000595.1:0-341 GCA_003225595.1 Acidobacteriota bacterium
GCCGCTCATTCAATGCGCAAGACCGTCTAATGCTGTCATAGCGTGACTCGCCCCATCTGCTTTGCCAACCACCCGCTCAGTGTCGTCAGATCGCTGTTGGCAAGGATATCGCAATTCCGAGCTTCACCTGCATTTCTCCGTTTAAAGAGAGCACGTCATATCGGGTCTCATTCTCTTCTCTCCAAAAACGAATTGTGGCTGTGCTTGTGCCCACCCGAAGATTGTGCAGCGTGATTTCCGGAAGCCAGTGTGGCAGAACCGGGCTCACGTACAGGGTCTTCTTATGAGCGTCAGCATCGAGGCCAAGTATGGCCCGCAGCAGGTGGAATACGCTGCCCGCT
>QIAR01000595.1:355-8230 GCA_003225595.1 Acidobacteriota bacterium
TGCCCAAGCCTGGGGCACGTTCGCTCCAAGGTACTGAACCGGGAATGTCCCTTGTACACGGCTGGTTCCCGCGTAGAGCTCTGGAAGCCGGTTGAACACAAAGTAGCATGCGGCTTCACTGATATCTCGAGCAATCAGTGCTGCCTCCGTCACAAACCCATAACGCTTGAACCCCATAGCAATGATGCCATTGTCGTGTGGCCAGACTGATCCGTTCTGATACGAAAAAGGGTTGTAAGCTGGATTCTGTTCGGAGAGCGTACGGATGCCCCAACCACTCCACATATCGGGTTCAAGAAGCCGATGGACCACACGGACAGCTCGGTCGGGTTGAATGATCCCGCTCCATAGCAGGTGACCTGGGTTCGAGGCGATGGTCTTCACCTGCTTCTTGTCACCATCAAGAGCGTACGCATAGAACCCCGTGTCCTCGGACCAGAAGAGCTGCTCAAACCTCTTTTGCAAATCCGAGGCTTTCTGGCGCAAACTGCTGGCGCGCTTAGGTTGGTGGAAATAGTCGAAAGCGTCGGCCATGCGCAGCCAAGCATCGTATGTGTATCCCTGTAGCTCGCAGAGCGCCTTTGGCCCCTTGACCGGAGTGCCGTCGGGGGAAATCACTGAATCCCCGGCGTCCTTCCATCCCATGTTTTCGTAACCTTGGGGGGATCGCGTTTGGTACTCCTGCAGGCCGTCTCCGTCCAAATCTCCGTAGCGGTCAATCCACTCGAGACATTTGCTAGCGACGCCTTCGTACTGCTGGAACAGCAGGTCATCACCTGACCACTTCCATGCTTCATGAAGTGTGATGAGGTACAACGCAGTTGCATCCGCGGTGCCGTAATAAGGTGTATGCGGAATGCGTTTTAGGGTAGCCAGCTCTCCGTACAGAATTTCATGAAGCATCTTGCCCGGCTGTGAATCCCGACAATCGTCTACGTCGGTCGCCTGCAACTCGCGTAAAGCGCCACGCGCAAAATCGGGATAAACGATCATGTTTTGCAAGCTGACGATCAGGCTGTCACGGCCGAACACGGTTACAAACCAAGGGACACCCGCCGCAGGCACGAACTCGTTTTCCACTTCACAGCGCGGCAGGCGCAGGGCCGCCATGTCTTCAACCGACTGCTTGAACACACGGTAGATGTCCTCGTTCGATGTCGTTATAGAAGTCGTCAGTTTCTTCCAGTTGCTCAGTTCAACTGCGTTTTTCGACTGCTGAAACCCGCGTACGCAATCGTGGGAGGGTCGCGTAATCTTCTCCCCTTCGACAAACACATATTGGCAGCACGTATGCCATGAGTCTCCGGGATCGAGGTCCACGAAGAAGCGGACTCGGCCATTACTATAGCTTGCGGGAGAACTGCTGGTTTCTAAGCGAAACAGCAGCGACCGTCTAAAAATACCGTGTTCGTAGGTGCTGATCAGTTCCGACTGTTCTGAACTCCATTCGGTGGTGACGTTTCCCTTCCGGATCACGCGCTTTGCCCTTACTTCAAAAATATCAGCGAAATCAGTCCGGAGCGAGACCTCGAGATTGAAGCGAACCCGCTGCATGCCGTAGTTGTGAATATCGAAGTCCTCGTGAATGCAGTCGCCAACGGCCCTGCCGAACACCAGGCTCAGAGTTGTCGGTTCGATTTCCCCATACTCAGTAAAAATCCTGGAATTGGTCAGATAGGCACGCAAGGCGTAGTAGGTAATGGAGCCAGAGTTTTGCAGGATCCAGCGCTCGCCGTCGGCAAAAACTTCGTAATTGCTGACATAACGGGTGTCCCGCGAGTAGATCCCCTGATCGGTATCTGCAGTTATGTATCCGTTAGGCTCGGAGAGCACAAAAGTGCTGCCATGATTGATCGTAATGAGCGGTGGACCAACAGTCACTTCGATCGCCATACTCACCCCACTACCGTCCGGTTGGCACGACGGAACCGAGATTATTTCACAGGATATTCAAAAGACTGTACTGAGTCTAATATTCGGTGGTGTTCTAATAGGGTGTTGCTGAAAGGGCTATTCGCCTCCGGTTTTGGGGGGAGATGTATTCTCAGTGGCGAACATTCCCGCTGGACTTTTGATTTCACCGAATCGCTGTTCGTAGGCTCGCAATTGCCGTGCAGCTACTTGTAGAAAGAGTTTAGCGTGCAATGGTGACATTATTATCTTTACCTTTTGCTCGACGGTCACATTCCCAGTTGTCTGGCTGATTTGTTCCTTTTCTATCACTTCGCCATCTGGTGTCTTGACGTAGGTGTAATTCGTTTGAGGGATTTCCTGCGTTTGAACGATTTCCCGCTCTTTTTCCGGTACTTGCTCTTCAGGCATGTGCGCGATTCTCCTGCTCTTGAACTGTGGGCCTATGTAGTCTCTGTAACTCCGGATGGTGGGAAGAAAGAACCCCCCTTGTGCCGTAGGACACATGACCACGTGCAGTCACCACAATCAGCACCCGAAACCCTTTGTCTGGACGAAATCGGCCGACCAAATCCTCGAATCGGTCCCGCTTTTGTAAACGAACATTAGACTCAGTAGTCCCGGAAATACTTGAACAAAGTTGTGCGAGCTTTTGCAGGATGGAATCGGCGGCAGCCGTGCACACGAAAGGCCGACGGGAACGATTGTAGTGGTGTACGAAAGCGTCGATTTTTGTGGAATCAGGTCCTTTGTTCGTGAGTTCGTGATCGTTTTCGGGGCGTTACGTGGGAAGATTTCCCTTCATCCGTTTGGAGTGGGCCAATCCGGCCTCGCGGAGACGGTTAGCAGCGCGAATTTCCTATCCAGGCCGTCCCCAATGGCGGGCGTGCCACTCAAGAACAAAAACGTGGTCCTGCGGGATGCAGCAACATTGACAGACGGTCCCCCGTTTTGCGAACATGTGTTCCTGCTAGGGGGTCGGAGTCCCCGTAACGGTGTACTTCCCAGTAGCCGCCCAGGGGAGTACCCTGCGCTCACGTTCGAAAGCGCCGAGGTCAACCGCATTCCTTCTACCGCGTTCCTTCTATTGACGGGCAATATGCCATCAGCGCTCGTAACGAATGAACCTAAGATTCGATATCCTAGCGGGCACCTGAATTGCTGGAGCAAGGGTAGGAGAGTCCCCGCGCGTCTCCATCCGGCTAAGCCGGATCAGTTTCTATTTCTGGAGCGGAATGCCTCCCGAGAAATGACTCTAAGCTTCTCCTCTTACGACGGTAGCTTACGCAAGAAGTGAAAAAGCTAGGCAAATACGAACTGGTGAACGAGTTGGGCCGTGGGGCCATGGGAATCGTCTATCGGGCGCGCGATCCGATTATTAATCGGCTCGTAGCGCTCAAGACTATCACAGCGGGCGTATCAGACTATCCCAATTTGCTACAACGATTTTACCGCGAAGCACAGTCCGCAGGCGGGTTACAGCATCCAAATATCGTCACCATCTATGACATGGGCGATGAGTCAGGCACTCCTTATATCGCCATGGAATTGGTGGAGGGTCAAAGCCTGGAACAGGTGATTGCCGCCCGGCCCACTCTCCCGCTTTCACTGAAGCTCACATACGCGATTCAGGCGTGTCGCGCGTTCGATTATGCTCACAAACGCGGAATCATTCATCGCGATATCAAGCCCGCCAATGTAATGCTCAGTAGGGAAGGCACAGTTAAAGTCGTAGATTTCGGCATTGCGCGTGTCCTGGAATCGTCTAAGACCCAGACGGGAATGCTCCTCGGAACTTTTGCTTATATGTCGCCCGAACAATATCACGGCGAACATGCTGACGAGCGCTCTGACCTCTGGTCCTTTGGAATTCTCCTCTACGAGCTCCTATGTTATCGGAGGCCATTCACCGGAGAGGCTCCTGCAAGGCTGATGCATAGTATTTGCGAGGAAGCGCCATGCTCGCCAAGCGAAGTGCTTTCCAACTGTCCTCCAGATCTGGACACGATTCTGCAAAGACTGTTGCAAAAGTCCCCGGCGGAACGTTACCAGTCAATGGAAGATCTCCTGCTTGAGTTGGATCCGATTTGCAAAAGTCTTCAATCGGAGACGGTTGCAAAGCTAGTGGAACACAGCCAGCAACTTGTCAAGCAGGGAGAGTATTCTCAGGCTCGCGATGCTCTGCGTCAGGCTCTTCAGGTTGAATCCACGAACACTCAGGCACGTAGTTTACTCGAGAAAGTCAATACCGAACTTAAGCGCATTCTGATCCGGCCAAAAGCTCAGCGGTTTGTTGAAAGGGGGCGTGCTCTGCTCGAAGAAGGCAGAATTCAGGAGGCGAGAGCAGAGGCGGAAAATGCGCTGCAACTAGACGCCAGCTTTGAGCCGGCTCAAGAGTTGCAGCGACGAGTGCAGCAAGAACTGGACCGCTCCCAGCTGGTGGCCGAGTACCTGGAAGCTTCCAAGCTGCGCTTGGCGGAGGGCATGCCCGAGGAGGCTGAGGCACTTCTATCCAAGGTGGCGGAACTCGAGCCTTCCAATAAGTTAGCCAGGGTTTTGCAGCAACAAGTCATAAAGGAAAAGGCCCAACGGGAGCGGCGTCTACGGTTACTTGACACAATGCAACATGCGCGGAGCCTGTGGACGCTGCAGAATTATGGCGAATGCATTCAGCTTCTGAGCGAATTACAGCAAGAATTTCCTCATGAAGAGGAAATTGTCAGGTTGCTTGAAACCGCCCGCGAAGATCAGGCCGAGCAGCGCAGGCGGCAGACCCTGGAAAAAGCCCATAATCTGCTGGCGGCAGGCCGCCATCAAGAATGCACTGCCGTGCTCATCGAAATCCAAAGACAGTTCCCAAGTGATGAAGAAATCGCCACTCTATTGAAGGATGTTCGCGAAGATCAAGCGAATCAGCGAAGGCTTCAAGGTCTAGCACAGGCTCGGCGACTGCTCGCTGGCCGCCGCTATGATGAGTGCATTTCTCTTCTGAGTGGCCTGCAACAGGAATTCCCTACTGAACCTGAAATCGCTAAGTTGCTTGAAGTTGCTCGTCAGGACAAAGCAAAGCAACAGAGGCAACAAGGCATCGTCACCGGTCGTAAGCTTTTAGCGGCTCACCGTTACGAAGAATGCAATGTTTTACTAACGGATCTGCAAAAGCAGTTCCCCATAGATGACGAAATTTCTAAGCTACTTAGTGCAGTTCGTGATGAACAAGCGGAACAACGCAAGTTGCAGAACTTAGCGGAAGCTCGGAATCTGCTGGCGTCTCGCCGCTACGATGAGTCCATCGCGCTGCTTACCAAGCTGCAACAAGAATATCCCGACGATGATGAGATTTCCCGATTAATCGAAACCGTACGAACCGATCAGGCGGAGCAAGGTAAGCTGCGAGAACTGGCCCGGGCTCGCAATCTGCTATCGAACGGGCGCTATGACGAATCGATCTCGCTGCTCACTAATCTGGAAGAGGACTTTCCGAATGAAGAAGAGATCGCAAAATTGCTCGAAACGGCCCGAAAAGATCGAGCAGAGCGGCAAAAGCAGGAAAAGCTTGCTGAAGCCAGAGCACACTTGGCCTCCGGGCGATTGGCGGAGGCTTTAGGCTTGCTGGAGACCCTCCGCAGAGCTGAACCGAAAGACGCCGGGGTGCAAAAACTCTTGGCGTTGGTTCAAGTCGAGCAAGAAAAGCAGATTCAGCTAGAGCGGTTGCAGCGAGAATGGGGAATTCTGAAGGCACTTGTCGGCGAGAAAAAGTATCCGGAGGTGATCACACGAGCGGAAAACCTGCTGGTCGACTTTCCCGGGGACGCCGATCTGGTGAGATTAGTGGAGTTCGCTCGTGGTCAGCAAACACAAATTGAGCGGGAAGCTCTCCTGCAAAAAACATGTGAGAAGATCAAGGCATCTTGCGATGGAAACCGCTTTCAGGATGCAATTCGGGCAGCAAAGGAGGGCCTGAGGACGTTTCCTGGTAACAAGAAGAACAAGCAGAATTACAGGACAAGAGGCTGCAAACTCGCAAACTGATCGAGCAGCGGATTCGCGATATTAGGGTCAAGATCAACCGCGAGAAATTCAGCGAAGCGATCGAGCTGGCGAAGCAAACGCTCGTTACTATTGGCCCCGACACGACGGTTACGCAATTGTTAAGTTCCGCGGTGGTCGAATTTGAAGCTCGGGAGAAGAAAAGAAAACAGGAGAAGGAGATTGAGTCGATCCGGCTTTTGATACAGCGCGGAAAATTCGAGGAGGCCACTCAGGCTCTCGACAATGCGCTCGCGACCCAGATGCTGGAACCCTTCGACCCCCGTGTGCGGCGCGTGTCGGACGAAATCCACGCGGCCACAACTATGCCAACCTCGGCGTCAACGCCCAACGCAGAATCGGCGGCCCCGCCGCTCTCAAAGGAGTACGCTTGGCAGCAGGGACCGCCTCAGCCTAGTAGCGCCGATGTTGCCGAAGCGAGCGCCCGGGCTAAAGAAGCTCCGCCGCAAGCATCCGAGCCCGTGGCTCCCGTGCTCCCATCTGAAGTTTCTTCCACACCGACTATGCAGCCGGTGACCCCCACCATCGCGCCTGCACCACGGGACACCCGTTCAGGGGAACCTCCTTTCTCTGTCTCCAGCCGGGAGGCTGCCACTCGGGCGAGACCGGTTCCTCAACTCAGAGTTCAACCACACACCCCCATCCCTCCCGGTCCAACTGTTGTCAAGGCGGAGCAAAAGGAGCGGCCTCTCTGGAAACGGCCCGTAGCCGTCGCAGGAGTCGGCGCTCTCGTACTGGTCGCGCTAATCTGGTTAGGAATACACCTGATTTCGCGAGAAAAAGTGAAAGAGACCGTTCTTGTTCCCGCGAAAACTCCCACGGCTCGGACGCCTGAGCTGAATCCGCTCGAATTGCGCCAGCGTGAGGCCATTGACGCGGCTGACAAGCGAGTTGCGTCAGATGATCTTGCAGGAGCATTGCAACTGCTGCAGCAGGCAGCCTCGCTGAATGGTCCCTTGACCTCTGAGATTCAAAACAAGCAGGCGTCGATCCAGGCAGCAATGAAGGATCAAGGTCGCCGGAAGCTGCGTCAACAGGAAGAACAGTGGTGGCAGAATGCGAAAAATGAAGTGGCCCTTGGGAACTTCCGACCAGCACAAAAATATCTCACGCAAATCCTGGCGTTACCTGAAGGAGGGTTAAGAAGGGACGACGCACGGAAATATCTCGACCAAGTTATACCCGAGCGACAGAAAGAAGAAACATTATTGGCCCAGGCACAACAGGTCTCGCACAGGAATGATCCGGATTCCCTCGCCCGTGCCGCTGATCTTCTCAACGAGGTAATCCAATTAGAAGGGCCCAGAAAATCCCAAGCCGAACAATTGCGGCATGTTGTACTGGACAATTTAGCAACTTTGAAGAAGCAGCAGCGTGATCAACAAATTGCGGCCCTTGACGCCACTGCGCGACGAAACATAAAGCAAGGCGATTTCTCTTTAGCCCGCCAAAAAGCCGATCAAATCAAACAAGCCGGGGGCGATCCGGCATCTCTATCTGCCGAAATTGGCCGGGCTGAAGCCGAGCAGGCCCGATTGGAGCAATACGAAGCTAACTACCGGCAAACCGTAGAAAAATACCAGCGAGTCGCCGCAAATGACAAGAGCGGCTTGGAATCCGCGCGCAACGGTTTCCAATCTATTGCGCAGGGAGTTGGATCTCATGCAAGCGACGCGCGTAAATACGTCGAGGAAATCAATGCTAGACTCGCAGCCTTGAATACGCCTCCCCCGCCACCGCTCAAGGCAGAGGCAACTTCCCGAAAGGCCACCGATGAGCTTGCCATTCGCGCCGTAATTAAGCGATACGAGCAGGCCTTCGAGCAGAGGAATGCAGATGCTTTACGTGAGATCTGGCCAAGTCTTGGAAAAAGATATGCAACCTACAAAGATTCGTTCAATAACGCCAAGGCAT
>QIAR01000619.1:0-5470 GCA_003225595.1 Acidobacteriota bacterium
GTCCCTCCCTCGGACGGTTTGTCGGCTAAGCGGAAGCTATCCGGCTTCCACGGCGGGATTAGTCCTGTGAAGTCGGCCTCTCGCTAGCAATCGGTTTGATCACTGCTAGGGCGTTTGTTGGGACTAATTCGACAGACGAACCGATAACCTCCGCATTGCCCGTCACCCCGCCCGTAGATGCGCAGCAGGCACCCAACTTCCCCATGGGCGCTAAGAGCGGCGGCGCCACTCCTCACTTGGTCGCAGTCATCTGCGGCGTTTGTTCCCTGATCTTTCCAGAGTAGATGATGAATTTGAACGGGTCGGTATTCTGGTGCTTCTCCATCAGTTTGAGGTATACAAGCCGTTTGGCATTTGCTACGGAGCTGCTGCGCTCGAACCTGTCTCCGGCCGATTCAAGCAGAGAGGCTGCGAGCTCATACTTGCCATCCGCGGTCAAACGTTCCACTGTCTTGACCAGCTGTCTTTCCGACACGCTGAGGTAGTCGACCAAGAGTTCTGCGTGGTCTGCGCGGGTGAGATGTTCGAGCCCTTGCAGGTCCGGCTGCCAATAGCCGACGTTCTGATCATAAAGACGGTCGATGACGTGTTCGCGCAGGATAAGGTATGGCTGATACACATCGGGCTGGTCGTTGAGCAGGCCTGGGGGAATCAGGTTTGCCTGATGTATCGCGCCACGCTCATCGCCTCGGCGCGTTGCGGTCAGGACCTGTTCGCGCAACTTCGGCCTCGCCCGTGCCTACGCTCTCCAAGGCGACACCACGAAAGCCCGCGCCGCCTATCAAGGCTTTCTTACCCTCTGGAAAGATGCCGATCCCGACATCCCCATCCTGAAAGACGCCAAGTCAGAGTACGCAAAGTTGCAGTAACTTCGCTTGTCCGATACTTTAGTCCTCATGCGCGAAGATCGTCGCGATCCGAAAGACCAATGCGAAGTAGTGGAAGCAAGGCACTCCGAAGATTCAATTGGCTACCCTTGCGAAAGAACTGCCAAGCAGGAATGTGACGATTGCGGAACCGCGATATGTGACCTGCACGCGGAGCTTTGCGCGCTCTGCCGCAAGGTCTTCTGCACATCGTGCTTGTTCCAGCACCTGAAGGAGCCGCACGCCAGACCAGCCGTTCCGATCCTCGACGAGAGGATTCACAAGCGCTCTGCCTGATTCACCATGCCAGTTCGTATCCGCCTGAAGAGCCATCGAGGACGGGTGTGTTGCACACGGTCTGCGAAATCTGGCCTGTGAGAAACTAGGGTCCATGCAGCCTCAGTCGAAACTCGAACACGATAGTAATGATGTTCCGGTGGCTGGATCATGCTCTGAATGTGACGAACAGATGCCTAATAGCCTGTAACAAAATGGTCATGGGCGGCTGCCCACCGCGAAGGGATGAAAGTGGACTTTCTAGGTAATGGTCATGGGCGGCTGCCCACCCGCGAAGGGATGAAAGTGGACTTTCTAGGCAAACCTCGTCTCTTGGCAAACGAGAACTCATTTCTTCAGATGTGACGTCCAGTTCAGGATGATGTCCAAGGATTGAGAGTAGCTTGCGAGACCTGCACTGTGCCGAAATTACGGGGCTTCGTCGCGGGTGTAGGCGACAGATGTCCAAGCTGGGATCACTTCGGCAGACCTACGCGACGCATCAAATCCTGGTATCTGGTGTCTGACCTGAGACTGTCGAACATTGGCCAGACTTTCGAAAAAACCAGGTCGTGCTCTCGCCTTTTGTAACACCTCTCCAGCCAGGTTAAAGCCTTCTCTTTATCCCCGAGATCGGGATAAATCATGGCGAACAGCCAGGGCGAAACATAAGTGCGCTTCGAAAGCTGCTGCAAGTCAGCGATAATTTTTTCGGCGCCGACCCGATCGCCGGAAAGCGCCATGTCATGTGCAATAAAGCTGACCCAGATCTTGTCATTCGAAGCCTCCATTGCCTTCCGCAGCTCCGAAACGGCTTCGGGAAACTGGTGCTTCTGTTCCAGCGCGAGGCCGAGATCGAGGTGTCCGCTCCAGTGGTTTGGATCCATCTCAATCCCCTGACGAGACTGGGCAATGGCCTCGTCGTAGCGGCGAGCCCAATAGTATCCGGTCGCCAGGGCCCAAATGGGTCGTCGCGAGAGAGGGTCAATCTCCAGATTTCGCCTCCGTTCGGCAATCGATTCATCAGATCGCCCCATGGCGATCAGATAGTCAGCGTAATCCGCTCGAGCATTAAGGGAATTAGGGTTAAGCTCAAGAGCGCGGCGAAACTCCCGCTCGGCGGCGGGGAAGTCCCAATCGTAGAGAAATTTCACGTTGGCTAACGCTTGGTGCGCTTCGTTTGTAGCGCTCGCAATGTCGCCTTCCTCGCGGTTGGAAAAGCCTGCTCTGGCGGCATTCTGACCATGTGTCCAAGCTCGATGTAGCTCTCCGCCAATCCGGCGTAAGCTGGTGCGTTCGCAGTATCCTTCGCAATGGCCTGGTTGAAATAGACGATGCTCCTCTCATACCCATCAATAGCGCCAGTCTGAACGACATAGTGGCCCCGCAGGTAATCTTCATAAGCGCCCGGATTCACGATATGCGCGGTTTTCAGCAGGGTCTGCTCCCGTGGCGTCAGCTCTAAACGGATCTGCTCGGCGATAGCGCTGGCGATCTGACGCTGCAGGGTCAACACATCGCGTGCGTTCCCCTCATAGCTTTGAGCCCATATGTGTCTGTCAGCGTGAGCTTGAATCAATTGCGCTGTGATCCGTACCTGGTTGCCGGAGCGCACCACCGTGCCCTCGACTACGGCATCCACGTTCAGCTCGCGGGCAATCTGCGGCAGGGGTTTACGTCCGCCGCGTTTGTACTGCATCGCCGAAGTGCGTGAGATGACACGAAGCTCGCCGATCTGTCCGAGGTTGGTGATCAGCTCGTCAGTCATGCTGTCGGCAAAATAATCCTGACCTGGATCGCCGGAAAGATTTTCCAGCGGTAGGACCGCGAGGGAGTGAATGGCGGGTGTGTCGGAAGTGGCCGACCCACGGCTGCGCCAAGATATCTGCCATGCGGCGACCACGGCCAGGATTAGGAGTAGCAGGATACCTATAGCTTGCTTTGCGCGCAACCACTGCATTGGCCTCACCGAGGCAGCTTGTTTTGCTCCGGTCGAAGTCTGAGGTTGGGAACTTGTCTCCCCCTCGGCCACCTCACTTACGGTCGCCGCAAATCGGTAACCGCGCTTGGGCACCGTTTCTATGTATTCCAGTCCGCCGTCGCACTGGCCCAGCACTTTTCGCAACAGGAAGATGTTCTTATTAAGGTTTCCTTCCTCCACAAAGGCATCGGGCCAGACCCGCTTCACGAGTTCGTCTTTGTCAACCAGATGTCCCGCGTTCTGGACGAGCAAAAACAACGTCTCGGTGACCTTGGGAGCCAGAGGAACCGGCCTGCCGTCACGCAGCAGTAATCGCTCCTCGGGGTCGAGGCGAAACGGACCAAACGCGTAGAAGTGCCTTGTTTCCCCGTTCATAGGTGAAGCAAGAAATTTGCCAGAATTTTTCCAGAATTTCGGAAGGACTTCTAAACCGCAGCGGGGGTACGGTGCGGCGCACGAGGAGCCTGGAGCGGCGGTCCAGAAAGCCGTCCGGCGGCACGTTGTAGTGCAGGCTGCCGCTCCATGCAACGAGAAACAAGTGGCGGCTGCGCAAGCAGGCTGGGTTGCTTGCCTGAGGTGCCCGGCTACTGATTGGTCAGGCCCCTCGAAACTAAACCTCGGAAGGTGAGGAATTATGAAATCCAGAACATTGATGTGTGTTACCGCGATGACCCTATTCGCCGCGCTGGCGCTGCCGGTTCCACTGGCCGCGCAGCACACTCGGTACAAGCTAATCGACTTGGGCACATTTGGCGGTCCCTCAAGTGGCTTTGTCGGTGTAGGGACACACCCACTGAACAATCGGGGCGTCGCTACCGGCGGTGCGGATACGGCCACACCCGACCCCTTCGCCCCCAACTGCTTCGGAGACTGCTTCGTTCAGCACACGTTCCGATGGCAGAACGGCGTGCTGACAGACCTTGGCGCACTTCCCGGCGTCAACAGCGGCGGCGGTCCCAACGACATCAATGCGAACGGAGTGATCACTGGAATCTCTACAAACGGGGGACCAGTCGATCCCATAACTGGCGTCCCGGAGTTTAACGCCGTGGTTTGGAAGGATGGTCAGATCATTAAAATCGACACTTTCGGAGGCAATTTCAGCTATGCGAACGCCATCAATGATCGTGACCAGGTAGCGGGATTCGCTTTGAATGCGACTCCTGACTCGTCTGGCTTCGCCGATTTATGCATGAACCCGCCTTTTGGACAACAGGCGCGGGCTTTCATTTGGGAGAATGGGGTTACTAAAAAGCTGGGCACGTTAGGCGGACCCGACAGCTGTGCCCTATGGATAAACCAGAAGGGGCAGGCTGCAGGGCATTCGTTCACAAACTCTACGCCGAATGCTACCACCGGGATTCCAACCGTTGATCCGTTCCTTTGGGATCACGGCACAATGCTCGACCTTGGCACCTTGGAGGCACATTCGACATTGCAACTTGGCTTAACAGCCGAGGCCAGGTCGTCGGCCAATCGAGTCTAGCAGGAGACTTCCTGTTCCACCCCTTCCTTTGGGACCACGGAGTGCTCACGGACCTGGGCACCTTGGGAGGGGATATCGGAGAAGCGATCCGGGCAAACGATGCTGGAGAGGTGGTGGGCGATGCCGATTTGCCGGGCAGCGAGAACCACCACGCGTTTCTCTGGCGTAACGGAGTCATGAAGGACCTAGGTACGCTTGGAAGCACAAGTTTCGCCCTAGCTATTAATTCAAAGGGCCAGGTCGTGGGCCGTTCGCGGATAGGTCCCGTAACAGAACCGCTTCAGCACGCGTTTCTATGGGAGCACGGTGGACCTATGATCGACCTGAACACTTTTGTTCCGCTCGGCTTAGACCTGACATTAACAGAGGCGACGTTCATCAATGACCGGGGAGAGATCAGCGTCCAAGGGTTTCTCCCGAACGGGGACACTCGTGCTGTCTTGCTGGTCCCGTGCGGGGGAGGCGAAGAGGGCTGCCAGATTGCCACTGAGGGCGCAACTGCCGTGACCCAGAACAATCTCGTACCACAACGTCGTCGGACGCCCAGCGGGATCATGGCGGCATGGCGTGCGCGAATGGCCCAGCGGTATCACATCCACGGCCTCAAAAGCTCACCACGGGATTAGTTGCTGCGGATACCTGAATCGTGCCGGAGGCCGCACTCGTCGTCGCTCGAGCGGGTGCGCGCTCAAATACGTCAGCATTATCGGATACCAGGGCTGAGGAACCGAAATAGTAGCAACACGGAGTTGTGCGGACAGCCGCTTTGCGCTGCCCGCACTCTTGCCGTGCAAGTTTGCCCTAACGAGGACGCCATGAGATTTAGAAAATCGATCTTGATCACGCTAGTTGTTCTCCTCG
>QIAR01000619.1:5533-6463 GCA_003225595.1 Acidobacteriota bacterium
GACTTGGGCACGCTGGGCGGGCCGGTTAGCACTATCACCGAATTCGAGCAGTGGCTACTCAATAATGGCACGCTCACCGGTATAGCGGATACATCTATTCCCGATCCCTACGCCCCCAATTGCTTTGACCCCGAATGCCTTGTTCAACATGCGTTTGAATGGCAGGACGGCGTCTTGACGGACCTCGGCGCGCTTCCGGGTGGCAGTAGCAGCGTCTCAAACTGGATAAATTCGCGTGGGTGGGTGGCGGGAACTTCACAGAACGGCTTAATCGACCCGCTCACCGGCTTTCCCGAAACCCGCGCCGTCCTCTGGAAGAGCAGCGGGATCATCAACCTCGGTACGCTAGGGGGGAATGAAAGTGCAGCGACCACGGTGAACAATCGGGGTCAAGCGACCGGAATAGCTTCGAACACGATCTCTGACCCCCTTTCCATAGCAGGTTGGGGAACACAGACCAGAGCTTTTTTGTGGGAAAACGGAGACATGCGCGACTTGGGAACGTTAGGTGGACCTGACGCGTTCGGCCAAACTATGAACGATCGCGGGCAAGTAGCTGGATTCTCTTACACGAACTCCACTCCAAATCCAGCCATTCACCCCTTCCTCTGGGACAACGGCAAAATGTTCGATCTCAGTCTTGGAGGTACTTTTGGCGTCGTCGATTGGCTCAACAATCGAGGTCAGGCGGTGGGCGAATCGACGTTAGCTGGAGACCTCGCAGATCATCCTTTTCTTTGGGATCAAGGAAAGCTTATGGACCTCGGAACGTTCGGAGGTTCGTTTGGGAGTGCGAGTTGGATCAATGAAGCTGGAGCGGTGGTAGGCGTTGCTGGTTACCCTGACCCTACGGGCATAAACCATGGTTTTCTCTGGAAAAATGGAAAGCTTAACGATCTCGGAAGTCTCTCTGGCGATCGGTGCAGCTTT
>QIAR01000619.1:6539-6998 GCA_003225595.1 Acidobacteriota bacterium
GCCCCAGCCTGCCATCACCTCTTGGAGCGCAGTGCTATGGGAAAACGACTCGATCATCGACTTGAACTCTCGCATTTCTTCCAATTCCAGCCTGCATTTGGCAATCGCTTTCACTATAAACGAGCGCGGCGAGATTGCGGGGATCGGAATTCCGCCCGGCGTTCCGCTGGGAGATCTCGAAAGTTCCAGTCATGCGTTCCTGCTTGTGCCTTGCGCGGAAAGCGACGAGGGCTGCGGGGATGGCGCTGAAGTCGCCGCCGCCGCAACTCAAGCCAATCCAGCGCCCGTTATCAACAGCTCAACAACATCGCCACAAGGTCGCTTGACGCCCAGCGGGATCGTGGCTGCGTGGCGTGCTCGAATGATGCAGCGTTATCACATTCCCGGCCTCGGACCCCGCCACGGGACTAGTTGCTGCGAGATACCTGAATCATGCGGGGCGGACGCGTGCAACTAACA
>QIAR01000620.1 GCA_003225595.1 Acidobacteriota bacterium
GACCGGCTTCACCCATTCGTCCAACTTTCCGACCCAGAGCCCCATCCAGCCTGCGAGAGGGAGCAGTCAAGACGCAGACGCTTTCGTTTCCGAGCTTGCCGCCAACGGCTCTGCGCTTCTCTACTCGACTTATTTGGGGGGCAATGCCTACGATCAAGGCAACGGCATCGCGGTGGATTCCTCCGGCGAAGCCTACATCACAGGTTCTACCCGCTCGAGCAATTTTCCGGTGGTAGGCGCCTTGCAGGTTACCTGTTCTAGTTGTCCCACGATAAATGATGGCTTCGTCGCAAAGA
>QIAR01000622.1 GCA_003225595.1 Acidobacteriota bacterium
CGGCGGCGACCGTCACCGGCACGGGCTTTGCCGCTGGGGCCACGGTGAGCCTGGGTGGGACCGCGGCCACCAATGTCACGGTCGTCAGCAGCACCTCGCTCACCGCCACCACCGCAGCCCACGCCGCCGGGGTGGTGAACGTGGTGGTGACCAACTCCGATGGTCAGAGCGGCACCCTGACAGGCGGCTACACCTACACACCCGGTGGGATAGTAGCGATCAGCTTCGTACAGGCTCGCGGCAACGGGACGAACTCGGCAAGCAACACTGTGCTGATGAACACCACAGCGGGCGATGATGTGATCGTTGTGGTTGCCTTTGGCAGCACAACCCCCAGAGTTACATCGGTCAGAGATAGCGGCGGATCCATTTATACATTGATCGCAGCTGCCAACAAGGGCACAGGCGCTCGCGTAGAGATGTGGGTTACACACAGGGCAGCGGCCTCGACCGCGGTCACCGTAAATCTTTCTGCCCTGGCGAAGAATCGGGTGGAAGTGGCCGAATACTCTGGCGTGGGGACGCTCGGCTTAACAGCAACGA
>QIAR01000621.1 GCA_003225595.1 Acidobacteriota bacterium
CGCTCGACTTCGGCCAGAGTATAGCTGTCATCTCGAGCAACGCATACGTTACCGGCCAAACGATGTCGTCAAACTTTCCCACAGCGAATCCCATACAGGCTACGTGCAGCTCGTGTAGCGCCGGGGATGCATTCGTGACGGAACTGAATCCCGCCGGCTCGGCCGCGGTTTTTTCCACCTACCTCGGCAGCGCGGCGCTCGACGAAGCCAACGGCATGGGCGTGGATTCCTTGGGGAATGCCTACGTTGCGGGAGACACTGCTTCCTCCGCGTTTCCAACGGCAAATGCTTTTCAATCGACTTTCGGCGCCGGTCCATACGACGCGTTCATGGCGAAAATCTCGCTCACTCCGACGGCCGCTCCTTCACCAAGCAGCCTCAACTTCGGCAGTCAGCAGATAGGCAGCACCAGTACGCCGCAACCGGTGACCCTGAGCAACACAGGGACAGCGGTGTTGAACATTACCAACATCGCGACCAGCGGCGACTACGGCCAGAACAACACCTGCGGCGCGTCTGTAGCCGCGGGCGGTAACTGCACCATTAATGTGACCTTCACTCCCACTGTCACAGGTACTCGAACCGGCACCCTCACCATTATCGATAACGCCGGCAACAGCCCCCAGACGGTTAACCTGACAGGCAATGGCACAGGTACCGGCCCGGTTGTGAGTCTTAACCCGACAAGCCTAACCTTCGGCGCCCAGGGGGTGGGCACCACCAGCGCCTCACAACAGGTGACGCTCAGCAACACGGGTACGGCGGTGTTGAACTTCACCAGCATTGTCGCTAGTGGGGACTACGCCCAGACCAACAACTGCGGCACGGCGCTTGCTGCGGGGACTAGCTGCACGATCAATGTCACGTTTACACCGACCGTCACCGGGACCCGGACCGGCGCCATCACCATTACTGACAACGCCCCTAACAGTCCCCAGACAGTGAATCTCACGGGCAATGGCGGTGCACCCGTCGTCAATCTCTCACCAACCAGTCTGGACTTCGGCAACCAGCAGGTGGGCAGCACCAGCGGGGCAAAGGCAGTGACGCTGAGCAATACCGGCGCGGCGGCATTGAACATCACCAGCATCGTCGCGAGTGGGGACTACACCCAAAACAACACCTGCGGCACGAGCGTGGCGGCGGGGACCAATTGCACCATTAATGTGACCTTCACGCCTACCGCAACCGGTGCTCGAACCGGAACTATCACCATTACCGATGATGCCAGCAACAGCCCGCAGACAGTGAACCTCACGGGCAACGGCACAACCGGTGGGGTTGGAGGAGCGATCGGCTTCGTACAGGCTCACGGCAACGGGGCCAATGCAACCAGCAACACCGTAGTGATGAACACCTCCGCCGGGAATGACGTAATCGTCGTCGTGGCCTTTGGCAGCACCACGCCCAGAGTTACCTCGGCTACCGATACCGGCGGATCCACTTACACATTGATCGGTGCCGTTAACACGGGCACCAGCGCGCGGACAGAGATGTGGGCTGCCCACGGGGTAGCGGCCTCGACGTCCGTCACGGTAAATCTCTCAACTCTAGCGAAAAGCCAGGTGGAAGTTGCCGAATACTCCGGCGTAGGGGCATTGGGCCTGAGCACTAGCAACAGCTCGGCAAACGCGAACCCCACCGTAACGCTGACGACCCGGAGCGGTAACAGCTGGGTGGTGGCCGGATTTGGGGAGAAGAATGCCACCACCTTCTCACCCAGTACCGGCAACCTGCGGGACAGCGGCAGTTTCACGGCGACCACCACCGTGGGTGCGGCCGTGAATGACAACACCGCTGCCAGCCCGTCCTCGGTCACGAATGCGGTCACCATAAACACCTCTGGCTCGTGGGGAGCCGTCGCCCTGGA
>QIAR01000169.1 GCA_003225595.1 Acidobacteriota bacterium
AGGCTGCGATCGGGCGCCGGTTCTGGAGCGTGCCCGTGACAAAGGCGCGATTGATGAGGGACGCACACCCTCCGACGCTATCCGCGGCAGCCAGCTCGTTCTACTAGCGACTCCCGTGGGGAGCATTATTGATCTTATTGAACGCATCGGCCCGGTGCTTTCTGCGCGCACTCTGCTTACCGATGTGGGCAGCACCAAGGCCGATGTAGTGGCGCGCGCGGCCTCGGTCTTGGGAAGGAATGCAGGCCGGCGCTTCCTCGCCGGGCACCCGATGTCCGGGAAAGAACAATCCGGCGTGGAATTTGCCGACCCTGACTTGTTTCTAGGCGCCACCTGGTTTTTCACTCCGCTGCCCGGCCAGAACATCTATAGCGGGCTGAGCGGCGAGTTTGTTGAGTGGGTGGAAAGAATTGGGGCGCGGATCGCCAGCATGGATGCCGCGGAGCACGATCATCTTTGCGCCTGGATCAGCCATCTACCGCAGATGATCTCGACTGCATTGGCGGCCTCGCTGGTGGATGAATTCGGCGAAGAAGCGCCCCTGCTCGAAGCCGGTGGCCGCGCCCTGCACGAGATGACACGCATCTCGGCGAGTCCTTACTCGATGTGGCGTGACATTGCGCTCACAAACAAGAAGAATCTCCAGAGAGCTCTGCTAAAACTCGAACAGCGCCTGGCTCACATCCGCGAAAACCTCAGCACCCGCGAGTTGGCGGTGGAATTCGAGCGCGCACACCAGCTGAATAAGTGCCTCCCGAAGAAGAAAATGAGAGCTACGCCGATACCAGACCCGAGGAATTGAATCATTGAGAGATTGGCTCCGACTTCCAGCGGCCGTGAATCAATTCCTCTGGGTCCGAGATGCCCTGAGCGCAACCGAAGGGTGCCTGCGTGGTGGATTTGTTTTAGAATCGCTCTCTTATGAACAAAGTCGTAGCCAGCGCAGACGAGGCCATCCGCGATGTGTTTGATGGCGCTAGCATCATGGTGGGCGGATTTGGGCTCTGCGGTATTCCAGAAAATCTGATTCGCGCCCTGGTGCGCAAAGGCGTGAAGAACCTCACCACGATCAGCAACAACGCTGGTGTGGATGGTTTCGGTATCGGCCTGCTGCTTTCCGCAGGTCAGATTGGCAAGCACATCGGGACCTACGTCGGTGAGAACAAGCTGCTGGAGGAGATGGTTCTGAAGAGACAGCTCGAGCTGGATCTGGTCCCGCAGGGTACTTTTTCGGAGCGCATTCGCGCGGGCGGCGCTGGCATTCCTGCATACTTCACTCCCACCGGCGTGGGCACGATTGTTGCGGATGGCAAAGAAACACGTGAGTTCGACGGCCGCACGTATGTGATGGAGCGCGCGCTCAAAGCGGACTTTGCTTTCTTAAAGGCGTGGAAGGGCGATAAGTGGGGGAATCTGGTATATCGGAAGACGGCGCGCAACTTTAATCCCATGATGGCGACCGCGGCAAAAGTCACGATTGCCGAGGTCGAACACCTGGTCGACGTCGGAGAACTCGATCCTGACATGATCCACACGCCCAGCGTCTACGTGAAGCGCATCTTCCAGGGAGAATTGTACGAGAGGCGCATCGAGCGGAGGACGGTGAGAAAAGTGAGTGGTCAGTAAAACAAGTCACAACTGACCACTAGCCGCTCACAACTGGCTACTAATCTGGGAACTGCCGGACCAACAACTGGGAACTACGCAATGGCGACCACATCTAAGTTCGGGAAAGATGTTGAAAAACGCGAACGCATCGTTAAGCGCATCGCGCGCGAACTGCGCGACGGCTTCTACGTGAACCTGGGGATTGGCTTGCCTACACTAGTGGCGAACCACGTTCCGGCTGGCATCGACGTAATTCTTCAAAGCGAAAACGGCATGCTGGGGATCGGTCCTTATCCAATCGAAGGGCAAGAAGATGCCGACCTGATTAATGCCGGCAAAGAAACCGTGAGCGAGATGCCCGGCACGGCATATTTTTCGAGCGCCGATTCCTTTGCCATGATCCGAGGCGGCCACATTGATCTGAGCGTGCTTGGCGCGATGGAAGTAGATGAAGCAGGGAATCTCGCAAATTGGATGATCCCCGGCAAAATGGTGAAGGGAATGGGCGGCGCCATGGATCTAGTAGCGGGCGCGCGCCGCGTAATTGTCGCCATGGAGCACACCACGCGGGAAGGTGAGCCCAAGATCCTGAAGAAGTGCACCCTGCCACTCACCGGTGTGAAGGTCGTGCACAACATCGTTAGCGAGATGGCCTATATCAGCTTAACGCCCACCGGCCTCGTCCTCGAAGAAATTGCGCCCGGACTTACTGCTGATGACGTGCAGCGCCTCACCGAGCCCACGCTGATCATCAGCCCTAACCTGAAAGTGATGGAGTGTTGATAAAGACAGTCTCTGGTCATCGGTTGCTAGCCTTTTACTCAGGCTCGAGGTCGAGCAAATTGCTCGTAGCTGGCGATGACTGTCCAACATCAAGAGATGCTTTGATCCGCCAGAACGTCACTCCTCCAATCCGTCGGAGTTTCGGATTGGCGGTCTGACTGGCGCGGCATGTTGCTGGGCTGCGCCAAGACTGCCAACAGAATGAGACGTCCGCGGAGCCGGAAACTAACGCCTGAACTCTAGATTCTGAATGGCGCGCTCAACAGGCGTGCCGGCAGCATTATGGCCGCCGAAAACAGCGCCAGAACGCCGTGGACTGCGATCCCCACCAACCGAAACGGCAGCAATAGCAGCCAGATGAACGGATAGAGCACCAGCGCCAGCAGAGCCACCGGCCAGCACATCACGAACAGAAAACACCAGAGGAGGAAAGTGAGCACGATGAGACCTCCTGTAATTCTTCTGAAATAGTGTACGGATGAATGCAATTGGAAGTTCCGCTTACCTGCTTGTCGCTAACTTCCTGCAGTATAGCCGAGGTATTTTTTGAGAAATGCCAGTGTCCGCAGGCCGGCGTCACGCCAGGTCTCACCGGCGAAACCGTGTCCTGCGCCACGATAAATCTGCATTTCGTAGGCAACGCCTCTGCGCTCCAGCACTTGTTGAAGGTGGTAGGCTTCTTCCACCGGAACTGTCGGGTCCGCCTCCCCGTGGAGAATCAGGATCGGCGGCAGGCGGCGCAGAAAGAGCTTCATCTCTTTTGGCAGTCCTCCGAAAAATTCAACCACAGCCCGGACGCGCGGGTCGATACCTGCATTCGAGAGCGTGAGATAAGCGCCGAGGGAAAAGCCTAGCAGGCCGATTCTTTCGGGATCAATCTGATGCTGCCGCTCCACGTGACTGACCGCGTCCCATAGGGTCTTCATCCACAGGGGAAAGTTTCTGAAGAGGTTTTGTTTCTCGGCATTAATTGTGCCAGTGCGGTCGAAGTAGTGGAGCACGTAGACGGCGAATCCCTGGCTCGCAAGCATGGCTGCAGGCTGGGACATGCTCGCGTGTCCGCCGCAAGAACCGTGGAGAGCGATCACGGCTGGGAAAGGTTGTCCATTCGAGCTCGGAAGGAAGCAGTCGAGGCGAATGTTCTTGCCGCCGCTCAAAAAGGCAACTTGCGAGTTGGTGATGGGATACATAAGAAGCAGTTAGCGGTTGCCACTTAGCATTTAACCCGCAAGCCTCGAAGTAGGAGTTGGAGTGCCCAATGCTAAATGCTCGCTACTGCCGGCTCTTCCGCCAGCTTTCGCAAAGATTCATTGTAAGGCGCTCGTGCGATGCCACGCTCGGTGATGATCGCGGTCACGTATTTCCCAGGGGTCACGTCGAATGCCGGATTTTCTACTTCGACGCCTTCAGGCGCGATCGCCTTCCCCGCGATGTGCGTGACCTCGCGCGCATTGCGTTGCTCGATCGGAATCGTGCTGCCGTTGGATGTTTCCAGATCAATGGTGGAAAACGGCGCGGCGACATAGAACGGGATCGCGTGTTCTTTTGCTAGCACGGCAACAGTGTATGTGCCGATCTTGTTGGCCACATCGCCGTTGGCGGCGATGCGGTCGGCACCTACCACAATGGCGCCGATTTTGCCCTGTTTCATCATAGCTCCGGCCATGTTGTCGGATATCACGGTCGTTGGGATGCCATCTTTCATCAGTTCCCATGCGGTTAGGCGCGAGCCCTGAAGGAAGGGGCGCGTTTCGTCGGCATAGACGTGGATCTTCTTGCCCTGCTCTACCGCCGCGCGAATCACCCCCAGTGCGGTCCCGTAACCACAGGTGGCCAGCGCGCCCGCATTGCAGTGTGTGAGCACGCCACCGCTCGTAGGCATAAGGGTCGCGCCGTGGCGGCCCATGGCTTGATTGGCGGCGATGTCTTCCGCGTGCATGCGCTGGGCTTCTTCAATCAGCTCTTGTTTGATCTGCGGGATAGTGCGCATGCGGAAGTACTCGAATTTTTGCCGCATGCGGCGGATGGCCCAGAAAAGGTTCACGGCTGTGGGTCGGGTTTTGCCGATCAGGTCGCAGATTCGCTCGAACTCCTGCTTGAGTTCCGCTCCGGTGGCTGCTTTTGAATTCTTTATCCCCAGCGCGATTCCCATGGCGGCAGCAACGCCAATCGCCGGCGCACCGCGAACGACCATCTTACGAATTACGTCAGCGACCTGCTCGTGCGTCTTGCAGGTTACGTAGGTTTCCTCAGTGGGCAGCTTCGTCTGATCAATGAAGCGAACGCCGGAGTCCGTCCATTCGAGAGTCTTGATCACAGTTCAGTTCTCAGTTTTTAGAAAAATTGACTCATTAAAGCTATTGACTCTCTAATTTATTGCGTCACCTTCAAGAAAAGAGTTGTGGCATTTCAGAGTTTCAATGACTCAATCATTCAATGACTTAGTGTCTCAATCGACTTAAGGTGCTCCTGGCGCACTTCGTTGGCCGTGAAAATCGAAACGAACGCCGCCGGAGCCGCGGCCTTCTCTACTTGTGGACGGCCCCTGGCCTCTTCACGCTCCACCAGGCACATCACCCCGACGATCTCGAATCCAAATTCGCGGGCGGCTTCGATTGCCTGAATAGTGGATGAGCCGGTAGTACAGACATCGTCGACGATTACCACTGGTGCGCCTTTCTGACAGAAGCCTTCGATGCGCTGTCCGGTGCCGTGCTGCTTTTCGGTCTTGCGGACAAGGAATCCGTTGAGCTCACCGCTCACGACCGAAACCGCAGTGACGATGGGATCGGCGCCCATGGTGAGTCCTCCGACAGCATGTGGCCTCCAGCTTCGAGCACGAATCTCATCCCAAAAAACCTGTCCCGTGAGCCGCGATCCTTTGGCGTCCAGGGTAGTCGTGCGGCAGTCGACGTAGTAGTCGCTGCTAGCTCCAGACGAAAGTCTAAATTTCCCTAACCGAAAAGACTTCGCGGCAAGAAGGCGCAATAGTTCCTCACGGTTGGGAGACATAGAAAATCTACGATAACACGGGCAGGGATGCCTGAAGGCGGACGCCTGAGCCCGACTTACTGTTTCAGCCGTTCCAAATGCCGGAAACCGCTGGTGGCGGCGAACATTGCGAGTGAAATTGTTCCGTTATATGCCATATGGATAAGCAGGCTGGCCGCGACCGACTTCGTTACAGCGCGCACCAGAGTTAGCACCAAGCCCACCAGAAAAATCACAAGCACCGGCCCCCAAGCGTACATTAGTTGCGCTCCATGGATCAGGGCGAAGGCCAGCGCTGTGAGAAAAATGCCGGCAGCCATGCCCAGCCGTCGCGCCAACACGGGATATAGAAATCCACGAAAAAACAACTCTTCAAGTAAGGGCGCCAAGCTCATTCCGAATATTGAGAGCAGGTAAGCTTCACGTGCAGTCTGAAAAAACTGGTCTATCGGCAGGTTTTTGGGCATTGGCAGGAGATGCGCAAAGGCCTGCAAGCCCAGAGCGAGCACAATTCCGCCGAAGATATAACTGGACCATTTTTGTGGCCAGTTCCAGCGAATTGCGCGCCAAAAATCCTGGCCGTGATCGCGTTTCACGAGGAAATACATCAGCGAGAAAACCAAGATGTAAGCCAGCAGTTGCGACAGGACAATCACGCCTGGGTACTTTGCCACCTCTGTCCAGGGGACATCCGAATAGGCCAAGCGGTGTGCTGCGAGGGTAACGACTATCAGGAAAAGGAAAATCGCCGTGAGTGTCACACAGGCGAGCGCCAGCACTTCCCATCCGCTCCAGACGGGGTTCTCTACGGCTGCTGGCGAGATGGAGGGTGGCGGAACCGGCGATTGAAGTTCCGTCCCTTGGTGCGCCGCAGGATCAGAGAACGGGTTTTGCGGAGAAGACAAGAGCGTTAAGTGTCCATGCGTGCAGCTGAATTGAATTTACACGAAAACAATGATCTGACGTCGTATGAAAAGGCCTCCCAGCCGTGGTGAAGATTCCTTGGTGCCCGTGGCCGCACTGGCAGAATAGGGTTCCTTTGACTCGCCTGGCTTTTCGCAAGCAAAGAACCAAACTCGCTCAGGATGACCACTCCGCAGAAAGCGAAGGACTGCTTTCGAGTGCAGCAGCGTGAGATTCCTCGTCCGCTGAAGTGTCTCGGAACGATGCCAGTCTGGGCGGGAAGGCCTTCACGCAATCGAATGATTCACCTTGGCAGCCCGCGCAACGTTCCCGCTGAAAAAGTGCGACAACGCCTGTCCCGTGTACGATTTCTTGTTCCTAGCGATCTGCTCCGGCGTGCCCTGGGCTACGATGCGGCCGCCATCCTCGCCGCCCTCGGGACCTAGATCGATGATCCAGTCAGCGTTGCGGATCACGTCCAGATTGTGCTCGATAATGATGACAGTGTTTCCCAGATCAGTCAGCCGGTGCAGCACATCGAGCAGCTTCTTAACATCGTCGAAGTGGAGGCCGGTGGTGGGCTCGTCCAGCAAATAAAGCGTCTTTCCGGTCTGGCGCTTGCTCAATTCCCGGGCTAGTTTGATGCGCTGTGCTTCGCCGCCCGAGAGCGTCACCGCGGATTGTCCCAGGTGAATGTAACCCAGTCCAACGTCCACCAGCGTCTGCAATTTTTGCTTCACCTGCGGAATGTTCTCCAGAATTGGAAGCGCATCTGACACCGTCGATTCCAGCAGGTCGGCAATGGAGTAGCCCTTGTACTTCACGGCCAGCGTCTCATGGTTGTAGCGTCGGCCGCCGCAGACCTCGCAGACCACGTAGACATCGGGCAGGAAGTTCATCTCGATACGGCGCTGACCTTCACCCTGGCAGGCCTCGCAGCGGCCACCCGAGACATTGAAGGAAAAGCGTCCGGGCTTGTAGCCGCGCTCACGCGATTCTGGCAGCATGGCGTAGAGATCGCGGATCTGCGCAAAAACGCCAGTGTAGGTTGCTGGGTTGGAACGTGGTGTGCGCCCAATCGGAGACTGATCAATCCGGATAACCTTATCGATATTTTCAGCGCCCGAGATTGCCTTGTGCACTCCAGGCTCTTCGCGCGAGCGGTATAGCTGCTTGGCCAATGCGCGGTAGAGAATATCGTTCACCAGCGTGGATTTTCCCGAGCCGGAGACGCCGGTCACCACGTTCATGACGCCCAGCGGGAACGTCACATCTAGATTTTTCAAATTGTTTTCGCGTGCGCCCAGGATCGAGATGGCGTTGCCATTTGGCTGCCGTCGCTGCGCGAGCATCTCGATCTGCATCTTGCCCGAGATATAGGCGCCAGTCAGAGAGGCGGGCGAGTTCATGATGTCCACCGGAGTTCCGCTCGCGACGAGTCCTCCACCTTCGCGTCCCGCGCCCGGGCCCAGGTCGATCACGTAGTCGGCGCGGCGAATGGTTTCTTCATCATGCTCGACGACCAGCACTGTGTTGCCCAAATCTCGCAAATTCTCGAGCGCCGTCAGCAGACGACCATTGTCGCGGTGATGCAAGCCGATGGAAGGTTCGTCGAGCACATAGAGCACGCCGCGCAACCGTGAGCCGATCTGAGTGGCTAAGCGGATGCGCTGGCCTTCACCGCCGGAAAGCGTTGCAGCCGAGCGCTCCAGAGAAATGTAATTCAGCCCGACCGCGTTTAGGAACTGCAACCGCTCGAGTATTTCGTGCACGATCCGCCCGGCAATGATCTGCTCGCGCCCGGTCAGATTAATTTTTTGCGCAACTTGAAGCGCACGCGAAACCGGCATCGCGGTGAACTCCGCGATTGACATGCCGTTCACTTTCACCGCCAGGCTTTCGGGCCGCAGGCGCTTGCCGTGGCACACGCGACATTCCGTGGCCGACATGTACTCAAGCAGATACTCGCGGTAGGCGTCGGACGTGGATTCTTCCAGCACCTGCTTGAGGTATGCCAGGATGCCTCGGAACCCGCTCTTGCCGCCTCTCTCCGGCTCGCCGTAAAGCAGCAGGCTTTGAATCTTGTCCGGCAACTTCTCGAAGGGAGTGCCGAGGTCGAATCCGTATGCGGCCGCGGTGATGTGCAGCATGTGCTGCAGGTTCTGCGATCCCGATCCCGGTCCGAGACCACCTTCCAGCAGCGGCTTGGACCAGTCCACGATGATCTTGGCGGGATCGAACTCGTACCGGCTCCCAAGGCCGTGGCACTCGGGGCAGGCGCCATACGCGCTGTTGAACGAGAAGGAGCGCGGTTCCAGTTGCGGCACGCTGATACCGCAATCGGGGCAGGCGAGCCGGGACGAATAGAGCATCTCCTCGCCATCGACTACCGCAACCTGCACCAGGCCACCAGCGAGCTTCATCGCAAGTCCGACTGACAATTCGAGACGGTGTTCGATTCCCGGCTTTACCAGCAGACGATCAATCACGACCTCGATGGTATGGTTCTTGCGTTTGTCCAGACGGGGGTCATCTTCGAGGTTTACTAATTCTCCGTCCACACGCGCTCGGGTGAAGCCATGCTGGACGAGCTTCTCCATCTCTTTTTTGAATTCGCCCTTGCGGCCGCGGACGATTGGCGCCATCACCATCACGCGGTCTTCGGGAGTGAGCGCCATAACTCTCTGCACAATTTGCTCGACCGATTGAGAGGCGATGGCGCGACCGCAATTGGGACAATGCGGCACCCCGATAGAGGCGAACAAGAGGCGAAGATAATCGTAGATTTCGGTAATCGTCCCCACTGTGGAACGAGGGCTACGGCTGGTGGTCTTCTGCTCGATCGAAATGGAGGGACTGAGCCCGTCAATGGCGTCCACGTCCGGACGTTCCATCTGGTCGAGGAACTGGCGGGCGTAGGCGGAAAGCGTCTCTACATAGCGGCGCTGACCCTCGGCGTAAATGGTGTCAAAGGCCAGAGAGGACTTGCCGGATCCGCTCAGGCCGGTGATGACAGTCAAGGTGTTACGCGGGATTTCGACGTCTATATTCTTGAGATTATGCTGGCGCGCCCCGCGTACCGAAATCTTGGTAATCGCCATGAAAAAACCGATGTAACTGCCCGTAGAAAACCGATGTAATCGTCCGCTAAAACGTCCTTCCGTAATGTGGACGGGTCCCCTGATTTGTTGGAGAGTGGGAGTGCGCAATTCTACTCACGTATCTTATTTGCTAATAGAAGCGGGCGTCAACGCGGGTAGATTGAGTAGTTACGTACGGCGCGGCGATCAATGACCGAGCCGGCGTTGCCCGAAGTTGCGGTGCGGCAGTTCACGGGAAGGTGGGCCGAACCTTGAACACTTTATTGTTTTCTCTGATCCTTCTGGTGACTGTTGTAAGTGCGTTGGGTTTGGGTATTCTCGCCAGTTATGGCGCAGTAGCCAGCATTCTGGTTGCTTTTGGGCGGCAATCACGCGAACGGGTCGCGCCCGTCCTGGTCCACACCCACGCCAGTGGAGATTAGGGTTAGGTAGTAGGGCTGGTTCCGCGCCAGTCTCACTTTCCTTTCGTCGCTTACGTCGAGGCGATTTCTTGAAACGGCTCCAAATGGGCTGCTAACACCTGCGGTTACTGAGGAGGCCGCGGTTGCTGTTCCGGCCGGTTTGGCGGTTGGTTAACCGGATAGACCACCTGAGGCTGCAGCTGTGGTTGCGGCTGTTGCTGTGATTGGGACTGTTGCTGCTGTATTTGCTGTTGCCGCTGTAATTCTTGGAGAAGCTGCTCAGGAGTCTTGATCGTCGGCTGAGCATTTTGTGCCCCGTTCTGAGGCAGCCCTTGTGTCGCGCCCTCCTGATCATTTTCAGGCTGTTCCGCCTGATCTGCATTCTCGTCCCCGGCGGTCTCAGCCCCGTTGTCTCCCTGCATTTCCTCAGTGGACGCGTCTTGTTGGGCCTGGGTTGGCACGCCAGATGGCACCGGAAATCCGGTTGGCCGGCTTGTATTGCTCATCACCGGATTCGGCTGATTGATAGATCCGGACGCAGTTTCGGTCGCGCTGCCCGGCTTGGGCGTGAGGATCAGTTGCTGTACCGCACTAGCATCGGTAGCAGAGCCGAGCATGACGTAATTAAAGTGGGATCCATTCAGCAAGCTTGCTAGAACTTCCCGTGCCGGCCCGGGTCCGAAGCGGCCGACCACGCGTTCCGTAGCATTGGTGGGCAAGTCGAAAGAAGCGCCTGTTTGGGTACGGACCGCCCCCAGAATATCCCCTAGTGTCGAGTTTTGGGCTTGAATCGTGAGCTGACCGGCATGATAGCTGACCTGCGGTGGTATGGCCGGCATTTGATCTAGGGTCACCTGAGGAAGTGGACCAGCAGGCACAGGAGGCACCACGAATTGCGGTGTAGATGGTTGCGGTTGCTTACCGCGGGACTTGGGCGGGGAGTGCCGTTGAAAGGCCTCGACCGGGAGTGAAAGAAAAAGAAAGAAAAGACCTGAAAACAGAATCGGCGTAAATTTTCGTGAAATGCATACCATGTAAAGCCCCACCCCGGGTGCCAGTTGCAGTGACATTTTCGCGGTAATCTGGGGACGAAAACCTGCTTGAATTGTAGCACTCCCGCCAGACGATAACATCGCTAGGTTACTAACGTTCGTGCTCCTGCGGAGCAATCTGTTGCAGCCCCGAAGGATTCGTTGGCATCGTAGAATGCAGAGGGGGTCGGCCGGATCTTATGATCTTTGAACCCATAGCGGAGTGCGGAAGACGCTGGAGGCGCCACCTTAGTGGTTCCTCCCCGGCGTCGCTTCCGATGCTTGTTTTGATCATGCTTCTGGGGATGATGTCCCTGGCCCTCCCGGTTCAAGCTGAGACTTGCGAGGCCGGCGGCGATATGGATGCCGCTACTCGGTCCGCGCTCGAAAGCACCGCCCGCCGCTACTTCGACATGGCAGCGCGAGGCGATACCGCTTCACTGCGGCAGAACGCCATTCCCAGCGTGGCGACCAACTTTTCGGGCATCGAAACGGCTGTTAAAGACAATCAGTCCAACTTTGCTGGTGCGCCGGCTACACCGCGTCCGCCATTCCTGCTCCAGGCACA
>QIAR01000170.1 GCA_003225595.1 Acidobacteriota bacterium
CATACTGGATCGGAATCTCTTCGCTTTCCTTGGCGATCTGGTAGATGCTGTTGGAGAGATTGGTAATGTCAAATTCAAGATCGATACGGCGAGGCTCGGTATTCCACAGAGTCACACCGGTGGCCAAGTCGGCCGTCAGATGCTGGGGCAGGCGAGCACCGTGTTCGATGATGGTCCCGCTCCCGTAGCGCATCGCGCTTCCCGCCCAGAAACCCCGCCAGCGACTGTGATAGAAGAGTTGCACCGTTTCTGTGTGTGTCTGGTCAAAAGCAGGTATGATCCGTTCCCCCGCTACCAGCGGTTCATCTCCTGCAAAACCGCCCGTGATAGGGCCGTAAAAGTAAGTCTTCGTCAACGCGTATTGCAGGCGGCCACTGATGCCACGACGCTCCAGTTGGCGCAAGCTCATAACAAGTTCCGCACCTTGAGAACGCGCGCTACGAAAATTGATTGGCACAAAGATGCGCGAAATGCTGATCTCATGATTCTCGAAGCTGTTGTGCCCGGTGTGAAGGTAGGCGTTCAGTTCCAGACTTACCTGCGGGTGCAGTTCCTGCGCCCATCCCACCTCGAAATAATTCTGTGTGTATGCCCGTACGTTGCCGACGCGCTGGTCGGGATCGACTGCGTGGTTTCCGATAAAGCTGGCTAACAGCGAGTATTCGATCGGTGGCGGTGAGAAGTATCGGTTATAGGCCAGGTGAAGAACAGACTTAGACTGGTTGAAGTGGTAGGCCAGACCAACGCGTGGACTCACCTGTACAGCAGTATCAACCAGATCGAAATAGTCGTAGCGAAGGCCAAGATCGACCGTCAGGTTGTGCACAGGCGAAAAGTGATCCTGGACATAGGCGCTTGCCTGGCCGCCTTTAAGCCCACCGCTGAATGCAGGAAACACGTCGGGATCACCGCGACTATCAAAGAAAAAGCTTTCCAGTTCACGCAGGCGGACCAGGTCCACACCGGCCTTGATGAATTGTCCGTGCCAGTAATGCGAAAGATCGCTCTTGATACCTAGCGTAAGCGGCGCGCGCGATCCTATTGAATAGGGCGTCACCGGGTCCGTCGTGGGCAGGACGCGGTCGGAACCCGTGCGCTCATAAAGTGACGTGGAAAGCAGGGTCTCCGGCGAGAAGGTATGCCACCAGGTCAAGATACCAGTCTGCTGACGCACATGGCGCTGCGCACTGCGCCCGACTTCCTGGTCATCAGTAATGTTGGGCTGCTGGAAATTGGTGCCGCCAGCCATAACTAGCAGTTTGAAGGAATCTTTGTTGTCGGCACGCCAATCAAGTTGCGTAGTGGCACGGGCGCCCTTGCCAAAATCGAACAGCTCCTTGGGCTCTGGCGGATCCAGGTAGCGACCGGAAGTGAAGCCGTCGACAAAAAGGTAGTACCCGAATTTGCCGATCTGTCCGCCATAATCAGCGTTGAGGTCGTAGTTGTCGAGCGTGGCGCCGCGAAAGTTGAGGTCGCCGTGTCCGGCGAGGTCACTGCCGGAGCGGGTAGTAATGTCAAGTACTCCACCGAATCGATTGCCGTATTCGGGAGTGAAGCCGCCGGTCATCAGGTCCACGGTCTCGAAGATCTGCGGGCTCACACCAGGACTGAACTGAGGCTGCGTATTTTCGAGGAAAGAGACGCCGTTGATGAACTCATGCAGCGAAAACTCGGTACCGCGAACCGCCAGGAAGTTGTCGTGGCTGTCGCTCGCCCCGGGCATGAGGTTGGTGACGAGGTCGTTGGTGGTCTCGACGATAGGTTCCGGCAGACTTTCGAGCTGTTGACGGGTGAAGGTGTAAGAGCTCCCAGTCTTTTCCGGATCGATGGTCTCGTATTTGGCATGGACCTCCACTTTCTCTGAGACCGTCGCCTTCCTCTGGAGTTCCACCGTAAGCGCAAGCGGCTGGCGCGGACGCAGAATGAAGTTGTAGGTGGACGGATAAAAACCGGCTGCCTCGGCCTTCAGTTCGTAAGCACCAGCCTCGACTGCAGCAAAATGAAACTTGCCTTCAGAGTCGGTCGTGGTGTTTTGCGCAACTCTTTGGCCTCGGTGCTGAAGTGTAATGGCGACTCCGGAAATGAGATTCCCGGTGGCATCGTGCACCGTGCCTTCCATCACGGTCTGGGCGGCTAGGAGACCGGTGAGCGCGGCAGCGCACATCAAAACTTGGGTGGTGCGCGAATGCACGGTAAGATCCCCAAGCAACCCAGAAATGTAAGGGAAGTAGTTTAGACGGAGAGGCGGCGCGCGGCAAGGGCTGTCGCGGTGTGATTGGGATTTGAAGCCGGGGCAGCGCCCGGCTGGACAGCGGAGGGCAGCTATCCCCTACGTGAGCATTCCCGACGCCACAGGAGTAGCAAGCTACGTCTTTACCTCGATGGCCCTGCGCGCTTCGGCCACACGCGGGATGCCTTGCAAGTCATTGATAACATGCACGTTGTCCCAGCCGTTGAGCATGCGGCGGACACCATCCACGATCGTGCCGCTGATTTCTATAGCCAACCAGCCACCCGGTTTCAGAGCGGCGTGTGCCTGCGGAATAAGGCGCTGGATTACTTCCAGACCGGTGGGGCCAGCGAAAACCGCGTTTCGCGGCTCAAATTTTCGTACTTCGAGCTGTACGTGGTCGGCTTCGGACTCTCCCACATAAGGAGGATTCGACACGACAAAGTCGAATTCCGCATTCCTGAATCCGGTAAGCAGGTCGGTCTGGTGGAAGTGAATTCGCGATTCGAGCTGATGACGCGCCGCATTCGCCTTTGCAATTTCCAGAATTGCAGCCGAAATATCCGTTGCATGAATTTCGGCAGTGGATAGCTCTTTTGCGAGGGCCAGCGCGATGGCCCCGGAGCCAGTGCCGACATCGACAATCCGAGGATTTCGTAGTTTTTTAGCAAGCGGCAGCACGGTTTCGATCACGTGCTCGGTCTCCGGGCGAGGGATGAGCACAACGGGAGAGACTACGAGGTCCATACCCCAGAATTCCTGGTGTCCGGTGATGTATTGCGAAGGAATCCCATGGGCACGTTGAGACAGCACATCGTCGAAACGCGTGAATTCTTCGGAGGTAAGCTCGCGCTCAGGATAAGCGTACAGGTGCGTCCGGTCGCAGCCCAGAGTGAACATCAAGAGAACCTCGGCATTCATGCGAGGCGAGCCGACCCGAGCGGCGGTAAGGCGGTCGATGGCGGATACGAGAGCTTCCTTCAGGCGCATAGCGAAAACGGCCACAGAGGCACTGAGGAAATGGTAAGTATCAGACAGCGGCGGCGGTTTCCTGCTTCAGTTTTTCAGCCTGAAAATGGGTCACGAGTGCTTCGATTAGTGGCTGGAGGTTGCCGTCCATCACTTCAGTGAGCTGGTGCATGGTGAGTCCAATTCGATGGTCGGTCACGCGGTTCTGCGGAAAATTGTAGGTCCGGATCTTCTCGCTGCGGTCACCAGACCCCACCATCGCGCGCCGTTCTTTCGCTAGAGCCTCTTGCTGCTTCTGCATCTCCATTTCGTACAAGCGAGACCTCAGCACACGCATAGCTTTGTCACGATTTTTGATCTGCGATTTCTCGTCCTGGCAGCTGACCACGGTATTGGTTGGGATATGCGTGATACGGACGGCGGAATAGGTCGTGTTAACCGACTGGCCCCCCGGGCCCGAAGAGCAGAACGTATCCACACGAAGGTCTTTGGGGTCGATCTTGACATCTACATCCTCCGCTTCCGGAAGCACGGCCACGGTGACAGCGGAGGTATGCACGCGTCCCTGTTGTTCGGTTGCCGGCACGCGTTGCACACGGTGTACGCCGCTCTCATATTTCATCCGGGAGTAGACCCGATTCCCTTCCATCAGGGCGATGACCTCCTTGAGGCCGCCGACGGCGGATTCCGATGTGGAGAGCACCTCTACTTTCCAGCCCTGCGTTTCGGCATATCGTGTATACATGCGGAAGATTTCGGCCGCAAAAAGTGTCGCTTCGTCTCCCCCGGTGCCGGCCCGAATTTCTAGAATCACGTTCTTTTCGTCGTTGGGATCTTTAGGCAGCAGCAGAACCTTCAAATCCTCCTCTACTCGAGCCAGCCGCACCTCGAGATTGTCGAGTTCTTCCTGAGCGTAGGCGCGCATCTCTGAATCTTTCTCATCTGCCAGCACCGCCTTGCTCTCTGCGATACCCTTTTTCAAGTCCTTGTATTCGCGGTACCGTTCGACCACAGTCGCGATTTCACTGTGGGCCTTGGCGGTCTTCTGATACTTGGCCGAGTCCTGGATGATCTCCAGCGTCGCGAGGGCGCTCGTGAGCTCCTCGTAGCGGGCTTCGATTTGGTCTAAACGTTCGAACATCGGTTCTCAATTCTCGGTTCTCAGTTCTCGGTTCTCAGCTGGGGCGAACGCCTATTTCTCCAGTTCTCATTTGCCCAATAATCTGCTCCGGTGCGCAGCTCCGCAAGCGCACAGTATTTATTCTAAGCTGTGGAGCTGAGAACAGAGAACTGGCACCTGAGAACTGGCTGGCGCCGCTATGCAATCACCAGTTCGCCGCCGCGCTGTTTCTCTAGTGCCATGGCCTGATCGAGCGCGGTGATGGCGCACTCCACCTGATCATCGGATGGCGGCTGGGTGGTGATACGCTGCAGCCAAAGCCCGGGAGCGGTCATCAGGGCAAACAGCGACCCGCGGTGCTTGGCAGCGAAACGGATGATTTCGTATGAGACACCGGCGATAAACGGCAAGAGGGCGATGCGGACCGCAAAACGCGCCCAGAACGTGGCGACTGGAACCAGCGTGTAAGCCAGAATCGAGATGATCATGACCGTCATCAGAAAGCTGGTGCCGCAGCGCGGATGATACGTCGAATACTTCTGCACTGCGCTGGTCTGGAGAGGATCACCGTTCTCGAAGGCGAAGACGGTCTTGTGCTCTGCGCCATGGTATTCATAAACCCGATGAATGTCGCGAAAGAGTGAAACCCCCCAGATGAACAATAAGAACAGGGCGATCCGGATGACGCCATCGACCAGGTTGAAGATGATCTGCTCGCCGAAAACGGGATTTACCCGCTTCAGTTCGGTGGCCGCCAGTAACGGCAGGAACTTGTACATGAAGATGAAGAAGCCGATGGAAAAGATGATATTCACTGCCGCTAGCCAGCCGCTAATCTCCAATTTCTTGCCCTGCTCGTCGGGCGGGATCTGGTCAAGCGCCACATTGGCGGAAAAGCGTAACGCACGGAATCCGAGAGTCATCGCATGACCGAGGGTGATCACGCCTCGCACAATGGGCCATCCCATCCACTTATGTTTCTCCGAGGGACGATCAAGGTTTTCACTATGGGTGGCAATCTCGCCAGAGGGTTTGCGCACGGCAATGGCCCAGGCATGGGGAGAGCGCATCATAACGCCCTCGAGCACGGCCTGGCCGCCGACCAAGGTCTCCTCGCCACCCTCCAGTGCCGGCAGCAGTTGGACGGCCATGAGGAAACGCCAGATATTACGCAAAAAACCCATGATATTTAGATGATGCTTCCGAAGCGGGAGGTACCAAGAGTAAGAGTACCACAGGGGAAAGTGAGCCGGGAGCACCCAGGCATCCCAAGTGCTTTGTTTCGATCATTTATTGTCCACAGCGACCTATAGGAATCTTCACCATGCAGCGCTTAGCCGAAACTTGCGAAGCAATCGCAGGCACCACGAAGAAGCTGGAGAAGATTGCCATTGTGGCCGACTACTTCATCTCGCGAACGGCAGAAGAGGCGGCCATATCGGCGGTTTTCCTCTCCGGCCGCCCGTTCCCTATGTATCAGGAGACAACTCTCCAAGTGGGTGGTTCATTGCTATGGCAGGTGGTACAAGAGTTTTCTGAAAAAAGTGAGGAACAGCTGGCCGATTCCTATCGAAAGCACGGGGATCTGGGCGCGGTTGCGGGCGAGGTGCTCCCTCACCACCAAAGCTCACCAGCGCTGAGCGTCTCCGAAGCGGAGAAGACTTTTGGGGAGATTGCGGCAGCCCGAGGACCAGCCAAAAAAGCTGCCCTGTTGCGGGGGTTGCTAGCGCGGGCCACGCCGCTTGAAGCCAAGTATCTGGTGAAGATCATGACTGGCGACCTCCGGATTGGATTGAAAGAGAGCCTCGTAGAAGAGGCAATTGCGAAGGCATATGGTGCGACAGTCACCGAAGTGCAACGCGCAAACATGTTGCTCGGCAATATCAGGGAGACAGTTCTCCTGGCTGCCGCAGGCAAGCTGGTCGAAGCGAAAATGCGGCTGTTTCATCCCATCGGCTTTATGCTGGCGAGCCCTGCGGAGTCGGCGGAGGAAGCCCTGAGCTATTTCGCCAGCGCAGCGGTTGAGGACAAATACGACGGCATCCGCGCGCAGGCACACTGCTCGGGTGACGAGGTGCGGATCTTCTCGCGCACACGTGACGACATCACGGAATCATTTCCCGAGTTGCCGGATGTGCTTTCCGGCCTCGACAAGGATGCAATCCTGGATGGAGAAATCGTGGCGTGGAGTTACTCGGAGGGGAATCCCAATGAACCTGGACGGGCGCTGCCGTTCAGTGCGCTGCAACAGAGGTTGGGGCGCAAGAAAGTTAGCCAGGAGCTGATGCGGCAGGTTCCGGTGGCTTATCTGGTGTTTGATGTGCTGTATGCGGGGGGCGAACTGTTGCTGGACCATGGTCTGCGTGAGCGCTCGGCAATTCTGAATGGCCTTCTGAAGACAGCGCGGAAATACATGAAAGCGCGCTCAAAGGAATCACAGGGTCAGCTGGGGTTTACGTCTGAAGAAGACCCGAGCACGGCGCAGGTGATCCGGGCACCCGTGTTTGAGGCCCATTCGTCAGATGAATTGGAGCAACTGTTTACGGCGGCCCAGGAACGCGGAAACGAGGGGCTGATGATCAAGGATCTCAATTCCCGGTACACTCCGGGGCGGCGTGGCAAGTCCTGGCTGAAGATGAAGCGGGAGCTGGCGACGCTGGATGTGGTGGTCACAGCAGTTGAGTATGGTCATGGAAAACGGATCGGCGTGCTCAGTGATTACACATTCGCGGTTTGGGATAGAGACCGGTTGGTGAACGTTGGCAAAGCTTATTCCGGGCTGACCGATGCCGAGATTGCCGAGATGACACAGTGGTTCCTGGAGCACACGCTTGCGGATCAGGGCTTCCGGCGAGAAGTCGAGCCGAAAATCGTACTCGAAGTGGCATTCAACAACGTCATGAAATCAGACCGGCACAACGGCGGCTACGCGCTGCGTTTCCCGCGAATTGTGCGACTCCGGCCAGACAAGCCGCCAAAAGAGGCGGACACGATCGAGCGCGTGCTGGAGATTTATGAGAGCCAAAACCGAGCGAGGCGGAAATCACAGTAGCGGTTCACTGAAGCCGAGCTGAACTCGGCCGGAGAGGCGAGGGGGGCCTGTCCCTGGGCCTGTCCCCACATGGATTCCGCCCGCCGCTCAAAAACTCCAATCGTCGATCCTTAGTGTTGGTGCTCCTCTTCGCTCACCGGGATAACGCAACCGTGCGCTATCTCACATTCCGCATGTTCGAACTGAATGGTGGTGTGGTCGATACGGAACTCGCGATGGAGACACTCTTTGACATCGCGCAGGATGCGCTCACTGGCTGAGGGCGGGATGTCCGCGATCGAAACGTGGCACGAGAGTGCGTGCGTTTCCGAGCCGATGCTCCACACGTGGAGATCGTGCACGTCGTTCACACCATCGATTCCGCGAATTGCGGTTCCGATGTGATCCAGACTCATTCCGCGTGGCGTACCTTCGAGCAAGATATTCAACGTCTCACGCACAATGCCAAAACAAGACCAGAGGATGAGGGCACCGATGCCGAAAGACAGCGCCGAATCGATCCAGTACTGGCCGGTCACCAAAATTACCCAGCCACCGACGATAACCGCTGCAGTTGAGAGCGTATCTCCAATTTCGTGCAGGAAGGCGCTGCGGATATTGACGTCTCGGCTGGAGCGGTACAGCAAAAGCGCAATCACACCATTCATCACTACGCCGGCGGCGGCGACGCCGATCATTACGCCAGCACGTACGTGCTCGGGATTCTGAATCCGGCGGAAGGCTTCGTAAAAGACGATGAATGAGACTGCGACCAATGAAACCGCGTTAATCAACGCCGCAAGTACGCCGGCGCGGTGATAGCCATAAGTCTTTGTGGCACTGGGCGGGCGGTTTTGTAAGTAAACCGCAGTGAGAGATAGCACGAGTGCGAGCAAATCCGTCAGGTTGTGTCCGGCTTCGGAAAGCAGCGCCAGCGAGTGCGCGCGGATTCCGCTGACAACCAGCAGCACAATGTAAGCGACCGTGACGAACAGCGAAACCTTCAGCACACGAGAGGGACCGCCACTTTCGCCATTGCCGAGATGCACGTGCATTGTTCAAGTTTAAGGTTGTTGAGAGCGGGCTTCAAGGTGCGGATGTGAATTTGACACGCTAATGAATCCCCCTAATCGGAACATAAGTCTTTGGCCGGGCTTGGGATTGGAACCGCGACACCTGTCGCCATCTGGTTCCTGCCAACGGGTAGTGTCTGAAGATCAGACACTACCTGCCGACGCAAGGCGAATCGTCTGCACAAGCTTTCGCACTACAATGCTCGGTCCATTCTTGCCAGAGCATTCTCGGCAGACAGCGGGCGGAGTTCCCTATGCAAACAGCGGATATCGTCATAATCGGCGGAGGCATCATCGGGTCCAGCATTGCATACCATCTGACCGCTGCTGGCTGCAAAAGCGTTCTCGTCATCGAGCGGGAAACGGCACAAGGCAAGGGATCCACCGGCAAGAGTATGGGCGGGGTGCGTGCGCAGTTCTCGACACCAGTGAACATCCAGATGTCGCTCTACTCGATTCCCTTTTACGCCAGCTTCGAGGATCGCATAGGGCATCCTTCCGGTTACCGGCCGCAGGGCTACTTGTTTTGTGCGACCAGCGGCAGGCACATGGCGCATTTGAGCGCGAATTACACAAAGCAGGTAGCGATGGGATTGAAGGAAGTCCGGCTACCCACGGCGGATGAGATCCGGAACATGTTCCCACAGTTACGATCCGACGACATCGTGGGCGGCAGTTTCTGCTCGACGGATGGATTCGTCGATCCCTACAGCGCAATGATCGGATTCATGACGTGGGCGGCTGATCATGGCGCGAAAGTTTGGAAGAACACACTGGTGACAGGCATTCAGCAGGATGAACGAGGGATCGCCGGATTGGAGACGAGCAAGGGAGCGGTTGCCACACGCATCGTAGTCAACTGCGCGGGACCGTGGGCTCCGCAAGTGGCGAAGATGGCTGGAATAGACCTGCCGGTTGAACCGCTCCGCCGGATGCTGGTTCCGACTGAGCCCTTCGATCAATTCCCGCATAGCGCACCGATGATCATCGATATGTCCACCGGATTCCACTTCCGGCCGGAGAGCCTGGGATTTCTATTGGCGTGGAATGATCCGGAGGAAACGACGGGGTACAAGACAGATTTCGATCCTGCATTCATCGAAAAAATATTGACGCGGGCAGCGGATCGCGTGCCGGTCTTTGAGAATCTCGCAGTGAATCCCAAGCGGGCATGGGCCGGTTTGTATGAGATGACGCCGGACCATCATCCAATTTTGGGACCGGCGCCTGGCGTGCCGGGTTTTTTCCTGGCCAACGGTTTCAGCGGTCACGGCGTGATGCACGCGCCGGCGACAGGAAAGATTTTGTCGGATTTGATCCTGACTGGGAAATGCGATCTGGTGGATGCGTCGTTGCTGGGACTCTCGCGCTTTACGGAAGGACGGATGATCGAAGAGACGGCGGTACTGTAGGCAGTAAAGAGCAGCACTAGCCCGGAACAAAATCCCACGAAACTTCAAGGGGTGCTTCGAATGGGTTGTGCGCCCTCCAATGTCAGGAGCTTGCTTTTCACATCGAGCCCGCCGCCATAGCCGCAGAGCGTGCCATCCGACGCAATCACCCGATGACAGGGGACGACGATCGCGGTGGGATTTCGGTTGTTCGCCATGCCCACCGCCCGGTAGGCATGCGGACGGCCTATGGAACGGGCGATGTCCGCATAGGTGCGAGTTTCGCCGTATGGAATATCCAGCAGGGCTCGCCAGCACTGGATCTGAAAAGGTGTGCCGCGAAGGTCCAGCGCAAACGTGAAATCCCGCCGCCTTCCAGCAAAATATTGGTTCAGCTCATCCACATAGTCCCGGGTGGCGTCGTTGGATTCCTGCCAGGAGACGCTCTTATTCATCTTCGGCGGAAATTGACCACGATCGAATTCAAGGGCTACCAGTCCCTTTGCCGAAACTCCGAGGACGAGCGCTCCGACGGGAGATTGGATGCGGGAATAATAGAGCGTTTCCATATAACTTCGGAGCATGAGAGCTCCGTAAAAGGAAGAGAATACCACGCGCAAAAACCATCCCAGCATGAATGCTCAATCGCGCGACGACGTCCGCGGGCAATTCGGGCATCCGCCCCCCCCGACGGATCCGACATGCCGGTTATTTGTGACTATCCCCCTTGACAGCCGCCCCGGGCGAGGGATAATGCCCCAATCCTGTTTGGTTCGTGTCGGGCCGGGCCAAGCAGCAGATGTGCAGAGGAGGCATTCCATGAGTGTTCTCGAACTTTGTGATCCAGAAGTGGCAAAGGTTTCGCTTGAAGCCAGCGCGGCGGATGCGATTCGCATGATGCTGGACCGGCACGTCGGCGCAGTGGGAGTTATTGACAGTGCTGGCCGCGTCGCCGGCATCTTCACCGAGCGCGACGTACTTCGCAAGCTTGCACTGGGCCGACATGATCCGGAATCTACACCAGTGCGAGACGTGATGACCACGCCGGTTGAAATGGCCACATTGGCCACAGGTCCAGGGGCGGCGCTGACAACCATGATCGACCGGCACTTCCGTCATCTGCCGGTAGTCGATAGCAACGGCAAACTGCTTGGAATGCTTTCCATACGAAACCTGCTCCAGTTCCGCATCGACGACCTGAGTCAGCAACTGGACTCTCTTGAGCAGTACGTCAGCAACGACGGCCCCGGAGGATAAACGCCATATGTGTGCGAACAGGGGGCAAAGATCGCCTCGGCTTGGTTGCTGGCTGTCGTATAGGAATAAGATTAGACGGTCCGCCGAGCAGGACGCCAATTCCGGGCGGCGGTACACAAGGTACGAGAACGGATGCCAAAATATCATGGCCTTCTCCCCAGGACCATCGCCGTGGTGCGCATGGCGACTGCGATCTTTTTCCTTCTCTTCGGCCAATATAAAATTTTCGGTTCCGCTTTTGCTCACGGCGGGTTTCAACAATACCTCGAAGGATTCGTGCAGAACAGTTCTGTGAGTTTCTTCCGGCCTTTTCTTGCCAACCTAGTTCAGCCGCACCCAGTGTTTTTCGCATATGTGGTCGGAACCCTGGAGTTGTTCATCGGAGTCTGCCTCCTGCTCGGGCTTTGGGTGCGCCCGG
>QIAR01000171.1 GCA_003225595.1 Acidobacteriota bacterium
ATCCGGCCACCCAGTTAGCTAAAACGATCTTGTTGGCCTGGGTGAGCAGATCAACGTGGTGTTTATGTGGAGCGGAGGGCTGAGGGCGGAGCGGCGAGCGTGGCATGACGCGCACAGAGCGGCGAGCGGGAGCGAACAGCCCAGTTCTCTCGTCCCCAGTCGGATGGCCAGGCTCTGGATTCCCGATTACGGCGAGGACCGGCTCGGAGGGACTATGCTGCTCCCCGTCCCGGTTCCATGTCAGCACGATCCATAGGAGTGCAGTCCGTTAAGCGTGCATTGCGTTCTGCTGCGGGGGCGTCGCACGGCGCGTTCGCACTGCGCTGCGTACCGCATCGGGACAGCGTCAATGAAAGGCGTCAACAAATGGCTGTCAAAATCGAAGCGTCGGAAAAGCCACTCCAGAAGGTCTTCTCTAGCGACTACGACTTTTTTATTCCTTTGTACCAGCGTCCCTATGCTTGGACACTCAAAGAGTCGGGGGAACTCTTCAGCGATTTGGTTGACAACATGGGGCCGGATGGAACCTCGATTGAGGAAACGAATCCATACTTTCTTGGCAGTGTTGTGCTGGTGAAGGGCGCGACACACCACATGCCGATGTTGTTGATGGGCAGCAACGGCTGACGACGCTCACGATTTTGTTTTCAGCACTTCGACCGATGCTAACGCAAACTGAAGCCGCTGGATTGACGGCCCTCCTGTATGAAACAGCCAACCCGATTCTCGGCACCAGCAACCGTTACCGCTTGATGCTTCGCCAGCAAGATGCAGGATTCTTTCAGACCTACGTGCAAAATACGGATGGCATGGACAAGCTGAAGAACGTTAGTACCGCGAACCTGACGGATAGCAAGTACAACATTCGGGAGAATTCGCTGCTTTTCCTAAAGGAATTGACAACTCTCTCGCCAGCAAAAAGGTCACGCCTTGCGCAGTTCGCCGCACGTCGTTGTTACTTCGTGGTTGTGTCAACTCCAGATTTCGACGCTGCTTATCGCATTTTCACAGTCCTAAACAGCCGTGGCCTCAACCTGACGCACAGCGACATTCTGAAAGCCGAATTGATAGGCACAATCCATCCCTCTGAACAGGAAATGTATACGCGCAAGTGGGAAGCCACCGAAGATGCTGTTGGCCGTGAGGAATTCCAAGAACTGTTTGCACACATACGCATGATTTATCGAAAGGCGAAGCTGAAGGAAACGTTGTTAGAGGAATACAAGAAATATGTCGTACCTGCTGGCACGAACGCTGCCGATTTCATTGACAACGTGATGCAGCCTTATGCCGATGCCTACGAAGTGATAAAGACGGGAACCTACCAGAGTCTAACAGTGCAGTGAATCAACTGCTTGGATGGCTGAACCAAATCGACAATTTTGACTGGATGCCACCCGCAATCGTATTCATGTCACGGAACATGAACGACGCGTTGGCTGTCGAAAAGTTCTTGAAGGACTTGGAACGGCTGGCCGCTGGGCAGATGGTGCTGCGTGCCAACATCATTCACGCTATCGCATCAATGTGGAAGAGATGGCGAGAGCCCTGAGGCCCTGCTTACGCCAAAACTATGACAACGTTGTATCAGCGGCGGGCAGAAGAGGCCCCTGCTATCATGATTCGCCACAAGGCCCCATGATCATGGATACGACGTTGTTTGGTGCTCTGTAAGAGCTTTTGGAACAGTTTGTCTCTTCAGGAGTAGGCACTCGAAAGAGACCAAGCCAACTCTGCATCAGGAAAGAAAATGAAAATTTGCGTTCTCGGTCTTGATTGCGCAGCGCCGGAGATTGCTTTCGGCGACGACCGCCTGCGCAATTTCCGCCGTTTGATGCAGAGAGGCACTTGGGGACTCCTGGAGAGCGTCATCCCGCCGATTACGGTACCGGCATGGATGTGCCTCTCCACCAGCCAGGATCCTGGTTCGCTGGGTGTTTACGGGTTTCGCAATCGCATTAACTATACCTACAGCGGACTCGGCATCGTGGATTCCTCTTCGATTCAAGCACCGGCGGTCTGGGATTATCTCGGTCAGAAGGGAAAGTGCTCGATTGTGGTCGGCGTGCCGCCCGGGTTCCCGCCGCGAAACATAAATGGCATAAGCATCGGCTGCTTTCTCACGCCGGATGCAGCGACGAATGAATTCACGCATCCGGCGGAGATCAAGAAAGAGATCACCGCGCTCGTGGGTGAATACCCCGTCGACGTGCCCGGTTTCCGAACCGATAACAAGGATTGGCTCAAACAGCAGATCTTCGAGATGAGCCGCAAGCAGTGGAAGGTGGTCCGCTACCTGCTTACCGAGAAGGTGTGGGACTATTTCCACTTCGTAGATATTGGCCTGGACCGCGTGCATCACGGCTTCTGGGACTGCTATGACAAGCGGCACATTCACTACCAGCGCGGGAATCACTACGAAAACGTCATTCCGGAGTATTATCTCTGGCTAGACGAGCAGATCGGCAGGGTTCTCGAAATACTGGACAAGGATACCGTGATTCTCGTTGTTTCTGATCACGGCGCACAGCGCTTGGACGGCGGCTTCGCCGTCAACGAGTGGTTGATCAAGGAAGGGCTGCTGGTGCTGAATGAATTCCCGAAAGAGCCGACGCCATTCGCCAAGCTCAAGGTGAACTGGGCAAAAACGAAAGTGTGGAGCGAAGGCGGCTACTACGCGCGGGTCTTCTTCAATGTGGAAGATCGCGAGCCGCGGGGCATCATCCCAGCCTCTCAATACGAGTCGTTCCGTGATGAAATGAAACAGCGCTTAGGGGCGCTTACGGACGACAAGGGCCGCCCGCTCAATTCGCTAGTTTTCAAACCTCAGGAAATTTACCGAAACGTCCGCAACGTCGCGCCTGACCTGATCGTGCATTTCGGACGGCTGTACTGGCGCTCGATCGGTAGCGTCGGCCATGGGCGATTTCATCTGAAAGAAAACGACACTGGCCCCGATGCCTGCAATCACGCACAGTTTGGGATGTTTATCCTGGCGGCGCCGAACTCTCCGCTGCACGGGGAACACACAGGGGCCCACCTGCTGGATGTGATGCCGACGTTGCTCGATCTCGCGGGATACGAGATTCCCGGCACGATGCAAGGGCGATCTCTGGTTGCTGCCGCGAAGTAACCCTACTTGCTGGGTTCCGGAGCCACTGTCCACGGCTTGCCATCGAAGTAGGTGGGCAGCCCTAGGCCGAAGAGCTTCAGGATGGTGGGAGCCACGTCCACGATGGCGGGCTTTTCCTCGGCAATCTTCCGGTTACAGAAGAGAACACCAGGAACCAGCCGAGGGTCGATGCAGTGATCGCCACTCCAGGCTTTGGTGTTGTCCTCGAAGAGTTGGGTAGTGACCCTTCCAGTGACGGAATCCCATGATGCGCGGAAACCTGCGCCGTAGCCGACGATCAAATCGGGCGCGTTGTCGACGTAAGGTCCAGCGAACACTGCGTCGCAATCGAAGACTCCGGTGATGCCGATGCCTCCGGAGGCTGGGTCCACCAGGCCATTCAGCTTGGTGCGGAGTTCGTTCTTGAGCGTTTCACTTTCTGTGCCTGGTTCGACAATGCCTTCCCGTTCGCGGCCTTTCAGATTCAAGTAGAGACCGTTAAGGCCCATGGTGTAGGCGAGGGTGCGCGACCAATCCACGTCCTGGAACCAGTCGCCGCTCTCACTCTTGCCGGAATTCAACGCGAGATACCCATTCTGATGCAGCCACGCGTTCAGGTTGACGCAGCGGGTAAACGACTTGAAGCCGTGATCGGAGACCGCGAGCAGCAAGGTCTTGTCGTCGATCTGGTCCATGACTCGGCCAATAAGGTCGTCCATGCGGCGATAGAGATCTTCGATCACACTTGGCCGCTGGTCGCGGGGAACCTTTCTCGCCGCCGGATGGTCATCTTCCAGATAGCGCCAGAACATGTGCTGTACGCGATCAGTCGTGTCGAAAACACAGACACAGAGGCCCTGCGGAGTTTTGTCCAGAGCATCGAAGAGCATGCGCTCGCGATCCTCATGGTTGGCGTAACACTGCGCGAGGAAGGCTTGGTCGTCGAGGACCTCTTCGTTGAGCGCCCAGGTGTCTTCTGCCAAACCAAGAGTGGCGTAGGGACCGAAAAGTTTCGCCAGATAGATGGAGTAAGTCACAGGGTGAGAGATGGGAAGATCCGGCCTCCCCGGATCAATATTCACAGGCGTGACATACACTTCCACCTCGGGTGAAAGCTGCTTCACATAGAAGCGGCAGATGCCTCGAGCGGTGAAGCCCAGGCCGGCCTTGAATTTCACCGGTATCCACTCGGAGTATTCCCGGATTTTCAGCGTAAACTTCTGCGAATCCACTTCGATGCGCGCCTGGTTGTGCCTGAGATCGGCACGTAGCTCGAAATCAACACGCAGTCCGCTGCCGGAATTCGTAGCCAGCGGATCCTCGGGACCAGGAATATAGGAACGAAAGACAGAGCCATGCCGCTCGATAGGAATCCGTACCCCGCCCTCGCGAAATTTGTCGCCGGCGCCACGGGTGGTGCAGAAGCAGAACGTGCCTTGGCTGCCTTTCAGATCGGGGACGCACATACCCGAGAGCAATACACCTGGAAACTTTTCCGGTGGGAAGGTGACAGGAACGCGGATCACCGAGCAAAAGATGCCCGCCTTCCCCAGCCAATGCCAGAAAGGCGTACCACGACGCAGGCCCTTGATTTCAGGTTTGCCCAGTGGCACCGAGTACTCGCCGATGCGCAGGCGCCGTTTCGGCCCGCGAATCTGGGCAGAAGAGAGAAAAGGAAGATAGCTGCTAAGGTCTCTGGCGAGGAAATCGTAAATGTTGTGCTTGCCGGGATTCACTCCAGTCTGGAAGGTAGACCATGCAACCGGGGAGATAGCCGGGCAGGTGGTTCGAAGCGGGAGGAAGGTCCCTTGGTCGCGCAGTTTTGCCAGGTGGCTCAGCTTTCCTTCCTGCATGAACCTGTCGGCCAACTCGGGGTCCATGCCGTCGAAACCAAGAATGATGGCTCGCGTGACCTGGGCCTTGCCGTAAGCTTTCCGCCGACGCAGGAGCCGGAGAACGTGACGGAAGGGCCACGTCAAGAAGGCGTACACGGAATACAGGAAGGCGACGAAGAGAGTCCAGAACGACGACAAGACCGCGAAGCCCGCGCCCGGGCCCGCGTAGGCCTCACTGCGCACCGGAAACAGCAGGACGAGGCCGATTACAACAACCAGGACAGGAACCAGATTGAGTAGCCCCGGTTTTCTTACCGCGGGAGCAATCGGCCACTTCATATTTCAATCCCTAATATGCTCTTGAACACAAAGCCTGCCAGGATCGAGAGGACAAAGAAAACGATGATCCAGTTCGACTCGAATATAACGAGATCGATGTTGCGCGGCGGATAAGCCACCTCAATGGATTGAATCGGGCCATTTGTCGGCAATGCGGGTTCGCCCGAGGTAAACAGCCGTTCCCAGAAACGGTCACGCCGGCGCGTGGGAGAGATGCGGGCGAGATCCTGCGAGACGACCACCTGCTTGGAAAACGTCTCCCCAGCCGCGGCGACGTTTATATTGTACGTCCCGTTTATTTCCGCGACCACTCGCCACACCACTTCGCTGTCCGCCGGAAGGTGGACAGCTGGCGCGGAAAGCGCCATTTCCCTGGGTAACTCTAGCGAGACTTCGTTGAGAGCATCCGGGCTAACGGCTCGCACCCTTACGAGGAAAGGTTGCGCATGCTGCAATGGCATCCAACCCAAGTACCGGTCCAATTGCACGATGAGCAACGTAATAGGAAGGATCACCAACAACAGTGGCTTGAAGGCCAGACGGATGTAACGAGCGGTGCCGCGCAGGATTCGGCCATAAGATTGCATCACGACCGGCAGTTGGTCCTGAAAGAGACGGACTGCCAGCAGGTGCGCCTTGAGCTGATCTTTGGCTGCCCGGATCGCTTTCTGGTCAGAGACAGCACGAAACACGAGCACCATCAACAGCCCAACCACAAGCGAAACCGCGATCACCAGCATGACTGGGCTGTTGATCAGAGGAAGGCGGAGAGCCACGACGGAGAACCAACGCATGGCGATGACTGAGGCGATCATCGGCAGTTTCATGGTGAGGCGGTCGCCGGGGAACCTACTCGATGTAGCCCAGGCCCTGCAGTCGTTTCTTTACTGTTTCCTGTGACGTGGAATTGCCCCGCTCGGGAGGAAGCAGCCGCTTCACTTCTTTCTCGATGGTGTGGAGCACGAACTCGTCCACGGACGAATAGCCGGATGCCTCGGCGCACTGCTTGACCTGTTCCAGGAACTCCCCTTCAATCTTCACCTTGTGAGAACCAAACATCGGATTCCTCCGGGGTATTCTTGCCTTAGTAATTTGGGCGTTCGGGATGAAAAACAGACTGTCCCATCATACCCTTTGGTTTGGCGATACCAAACTCTGCAAACATGGTGGGCGCAATGTCGATGAGGGCAGGGCTTTCCGCCTCGATTTTGCGGTTGCTGAGCAGTACTCCCGGAACCAGGGTGTAATCCATGCAGTGATCGCCGCTCCAGGGATTAGTGTTGTCCTCGAGAACATCAGCAGGGAAAGCGCCAAGAATGGTCTTCCATCCCGCCCGGTAGCCCCGATTGTAACCAACGAGAAGATCGGGTCCCTGGTCGGAATATGGGCCCTGGTAAACCTCGTCGGCGCGATCGACTCGCGTAATCACGGCCATACCATTCTGGGGATCACGGACAGCAAGGAGCTTCCCCTTGATTTCCTTGAGCAACGCCTCAACCTCAGCTCCTCGCTGAACGATTCCATCGCGCTCCCGATCACGCAGGTTCACGTATAGGCCATTTAGACCCAGCCCGTATGCGCGTGTCCGGTTCCAGTCCACGTTTGCTAAGGGCTTACTTTGGTCCGGGTCAGCTCCGCTCTTGAGAGTAATGTAGCCATTGTTTAAAAGCCAGGTGTTCAGGTTGAACGAGCGGTAATACGGAGCGAATCCGTGGTCAGAAAGAACCAGCAGAGTGGTGTGTTCGTCCAGCTTAGCCAGCACTTCGCCGAGCACCTGATCCATTTCCTGGTAGAACTCTGGCAACGCTGAACCATACTCTGAGGCGAGTGTGGCATCCCATCCGGGGTGATGTGAGTCAATGAGGCGCCAGAACATGTGCGAGTTGAGATCGAGACTGGAAAAATAAAAGAAGAAAACGCCTTTCCTGAACTTGGGGAACTCGCTGTCGAAGATGTGGCGATGCTCCGCCAAGACGGCGCGCGCCTGGGCGAGGTATTCCTTGTCATTGAGCACGCCATCAGAAAGTGCTTTGGTGTCCTCGGCGATCCCTTGCGTGTAGAACTCGCCCACCTCATTTGACAGTTGCCGGGAGTAACTCTCAGGGGTAGAAACTGGGAGCGCTGGATTCGAAGGATCGATGTTAATGGGTGACACGTATAGCTGAAACCGGGGATGTGCCTCCTTCAGATAAAAACGGCAAATACCTTTGACGTTCCCGACCAGGGGCATTAACTGAAACTCGGCACGGACCCAGCCACTCCACTCGCCCTCGCGCAAGACGAACTCCTGATCTTGTACCTTGACCTTGGCCACCGGCTCGAAAGGGTCAATCGACACTGTGAAGGGCACGGTCGCCGGCGGAGAGGCCTTTCGAAAACTGTTGTCAGGACCAATCAACTGGGCAGTCACCTTGGAGCCTTCGACCTCGACAGGAATGACCTGACCGCCTTCAACTGGGCCGGCCATCACCGTTGGCTCATCCGTATAGAAAGAAAACGTCCCGTAGGTCCCGCGCAAATCTGGAGTCCCCATTCCTGAAAGGGTCTGCCCTTTCGACGGAACTGGCGGAAAGTTCGCAGGAATGCGGAAAATCACGTTAGGAATACCGTGGTCGTCCAGGATTTCCCAGAAGGCTTTCCCCTCGCGCAGTTGCTCCGCGCTCCCGCGGCCCAATGGAAAGACCCAACTGCCCAGCCGAATGGCGTGCTTGGGCGCCTCCACGCGGGAGGTGGAGAAATAGATTTTAAAAGTCCGGGGATCACGATGAATGAAATCGAAAATGCCGTGTCCCCCAGCGTTCATCCCGGTAATCAGGTTGGACCAAGCCACCGGACTCTGCGGCGGTATGCTGGTGGTAAGAAGGCGAAAGGATCCCTTCTGCGCCAGGGCGGAGAAATTCGGCATCATCCCTTCCTGCATGAAGCGCGTCAGGAGCTGGGGATCCATGCCGTCGATTCCAAGGATGATCAGCTTTTCATCCCCGTGCCATTGGCCGCCCACCCGCCGGCATGAAACCAACGGCACCGTTGCCGCCCAAATCAGCAGCACGGTGATGATCCAGACGGCTTTCTTCAGGTGCATGCTTCCTTTCACATTGTCCAGCTCGGCCGAAGTGACATCTACATTACCGGAACCTGGCAATTGGAGATCGTGACTAGATACAACACTGAAATGCCGAAAGATGTAGGTAGATCGTGATTCTTTCTCTGCTAGGTAATGATGTCAAGCGAAGGACAGGTAACGAGTTCGCCTTGGCAAGGGGCGTTAAAGGAGCAAATTTTCGAAAGAACATCGGAAGTATTAGACTGCTTTCCATGTTGCGGCAGATCGTTTGTCTCTTGTTCCTGGGTATTTTCTCGACGGTTTCGTTCGCCTCGACCAAGCCAAACGTCGTGCTCATCACTCTGGATACGACGCGATCCGACCGAATGGGTTTTCTCGGTGCAACGGGCAAAATCACTCCAAATCTTGATGGACTCGCCCGGCAAAGTGTCGTTTTTGAGCGCGCTTACGCGCAAGCCCCCTTGACCGTTGTATCCCACGCGACGGTTCTCTCCGGTATGTACCCCCAAACGCATCAGGTCAGCGAACTTGGTGTTCCACTAAAGTCCTCCCTCCCGTATCTTCCCGATTTGCTTCACGCCCGCGGCTATCGCACCGCCGCCTTCGTGGGATCTATCGCGCTCGATCCGAAGGGCGGGCTTGCGCCGGGCTTTGATCGCGGGTTCGACGTCTACGATGCCGGTTTCCATCGACCTCAGCACGGCGAAAGCCGTTACCAGTCGATCGCACATCGTGGAGATGAGGTAATAACTCGCGCAATGGGCTGGCTCACCCGGAACGCACAAGGGCCATTCTTTTTGTGGGTGCACCTATACGATCCGCATGCACCATATGACACGTCTTACGATCGCGCTGTAGCCTCCGCGGATGCTGCGGTTGGAAAGCTCATGGCGGCATTGCACGCGCGAAACCTCTATGACGATGCGGCCGTTGTAGTCGCGTCGGATCACGGAGAGAGCCTGGGCGCTCACGGTGAAGACACGCATGGCGTTTTCCTTTATGACGAAACCGTCCATGTGCCGCTGCTCATGAAATTGCCACGCAAACAAATGGGCGGAAAGCGAGTGTCCGGAAGAGTGGGATTGGTAGATATTGCACCGACACTGCTTGAGATTGCCGGGAGTGCAGTTCCTTCCCAGATGCAGGGACAGTCGTTAGTACGCGTCGCGAGGGCGAATCTGAACTCGGATCGGCCCGTCTATGCACGCAGCGATTTTTCGCAATGGGCCTTTGGGTGGAGTGCGCTCGAATCATGGCGTGCTGGAAAATACCTGTACATTCGCGCGCCCAAGCCGGAACTCTATGATCTGTCCGCAGATCCGAACGCAACGCGCAACCTTGCAGAACATTCGAAGGCAACGCTAGAAACCATTGCGGCACAGCTGGAAGCTTTCGACCGGCGCTTGAGCGAGCAAGGCGGAAAGTCAGCGGGGACGGAACTCACCTCCAGCGAAATGCAGAAGCTTGCCTCTTTAGGGTATGTCGGTCTGCAGAAACATGCTACGGCAGTGAACCCGTCAGCAAGCGGGACCGACCCGAAAGACATGATCGCAATGGCCGATAAGGTCCTGAGCGCGTTATCAGCGATGGTTAATGGGAGACCGGAGAAGGCAACATCAGAGCTTCAACAGGCGGTTGCCGCCCAGGCGAATATGTATCTTGCGCAGTACGCCTTGGGCGTCTCGCTTGCACAACAGCAACAGTACTCACGTGCCCTTGAGCATCTGCACAAAGCGATTGAACTACAGCCTGATTCTGCATGGGCCCACTTTGAGATGGGCTTGACTCTTGTCAAAACTGGTGACTTCAAAACTGCCACGGTTCACCTTGAGATTGCTTCTGGCCGATTGGCCAAGTTTGCCGAAGCTCACTCGTTGCTAGCGCAGGCGTACGAGCACCTGGGCCGTACCGAAGACGCAAAGCGCGAACGTACCAAGGCGGCTCAACTAGGACAGCAAAAGCCGTAGAGCCGATCCTGTTTTCGACGAGCAAAATCGGTCAGTCTGGAAGCAGCCACCCCTCGCCTTGATTCGCTTGATCGAGGAGGCCGGCTGGTCACTTTCGGTGACCTAGCGCAGCACTACATCAAGTACGAGCTAGGCGACCTTGCGGACGACCAGAAGTCCCACACAACCGTGGAACGCTACCTTCAAATCCTGAACAATCGCCTGATCCCTCGCTGGGGTAAAATCGCCGCCCTGGAAATTCAGCCACTGTACATGCAGTGGTTGAAGGCCAGCAAGCGAGAGGAGAACCTTGAGAACCCGACCGTGGACAAAATTCGCCGTGTGATGAACTTGGTCTACAAGCACGGGCAGACCTACGGGCTGATTCCTCGCACCGAGGAAGCCAATCCCATGAAGTTTGTTCGCGTGAAGACCCAGTCCGAATACGAGGCGAGGATTATCACACCGGAGCGGGGTTTTAAGATTCTCACGGCGATGCCACAACCGGAACGCACTCTCACGCTGCTCATCGCGGCTACGGGGCTTCCGAGTGCCTTGGCTTGCAGTGGGCAGATGTGGACTACGATAGCCAGCAGATTTCCGTCCGTCGCTCGTGGACGGGCGGGAAAGTTGGCAAGCCAAAGAGGGCGGCGAGCAAGACTCCGGTTTCCTTGGTCCCTCTGCTCGCGGGCTTCATTCGCGAGTGGCAGCAGCAGACGCCCTACGGTGAACCGACCGATTGGGTCTTTGCGAGCGCGCGGCTTAGGGGTAAGCAGCCCCGCGTCGCTAACATGCTGGTCGAAGATTATCTCCGCCCGGCAGTGCTGAAGGCGGGTGTGCTTAAAGGACGGCGAGAAGGTGCGTCTCGGGTTCCACAACCTGCGTCACAGTTTGGCGAGCTTCCTCGTGCGGAACGGGACGGACGTGAAGACGGTGCAGAAAATGCTCCGCCACAGCGACGTCGCTATCACACTCGGAATTTACGCCCACAGCATGAGCGAGGACCGACTCGCAGCGCAGGTTGATATGTTGACCGCGATGATGACGCCCTCAAATACGGTGAACTGAAAGGCCACGGGTGAGAAATCACAGGTGTAAAATTTCGGACCAGGTTGCTAACCCATTGAGAGATATGGTGGCCAGGGACGGAGTTGAACCGCCGACGCCAGCCTTTTCAGGGCTGCGCTCTACCACCTGAGCTACCTGGCCCACTCCTTGCTCACAGTACGTCCGGCGACCTGAGTGAGTCGCGAGTACACGCTATGACTGTGGCGGGATTGCCTACAGCAAA
>QIAR01000609.1 GCA_003225595.1 Acidobacteriota bacterium
TCCCAGAACCCTGGAATGGAGGTTGTCGATGATGTAGAAACGTCAGTATCGTCGTGGGACCGACTTCACCACCCACGCGATTGTTTAGGTCGGTGTTGAAGGGGGCGGGAAGCCAGCTCGCCTGTATGTTTCAGGCTAGAGCTGACCGAAAGCTAAGAGCTAAAACTTAGGGCATCTCCACCCTCTGCCGCGAGTTCGTCTTTCCCTCAGAAGGTGCTGCAGATTCGTCCCCTCCCAAAAGCCGCGCGGCAATTCGCAATGCTTCAACCTCTCTTTTTACCTTTAGCAGTTCCTGCTCTTTGCTCCTGAGCACATCAAACGGATTTTTCATGACAACATCCTATGCGCTGATCAATAAATTCGGAGCCGACTTTTCGGCTCATTGACTCTAAATTCCTGGGCCTTTTCAGAGGCAAAAGATGTTTTAAGCGCATTCACATCATGTTGGACCGTGAACATTTCGCAGTTAACTCGCCGCCTTTGCCTCGGCCTGGAACGCAAAAGCGTAGTCGTGTGCAAACTGATCGAAGGTGATCGGCTTGCGTCCGGTGAGCCGCTCGACGTCGTCCGTCAGCAGACTCGCTTTCCCCTCGCGATAGAGACGCTGCAGATCGAGCAGAGCATCGGCAGACCATTCCGGCGTGCCAGTGGAAAGGATGGCTTTCTTGAATTCGGCCGGCGGCAGGTCCACATAGCTGATTTTGCGTCCCGCAACTCGAGAGATCTTTTCCGCAACTTGCTCGTTAGTAAGAGCTTCACCTCCAGTTAATGCGTAGGACTTGCCTTCGTGTCCGGTCGCGGCGAGAACTATCACCGCCACAGCAGCAATATCGCGGATATCAACTACGCTGACCGCGCCATTCCCCTGGCATCCGTAGAACGCATTCTGAGACCTGATCGTGCCCGCATCATAGTTGACCAGGTTCTGCATGAAACCGTTGGGGCGAAGAAATGTGTAGGGTAGGCCCGAGGCCTCTATGTTCTCTTCCGAATCGCGATGCCCGCTCGGAAACATGGACTCCCGCCCACCTAGAGCCGAAAGCTTAACAATGTGCTGTCGCCCAGCCGCTCGCACCTCTTTGATGAGGTGCGCTTCCAACGCTGGGAGTTCCCGAGCCGGCGGTCCAACCAGAAAAATCTTCTCCACCCCGAGCAATGCTGGACGGATCGTCTCCGGTTTGGCGTAATCCATGATCACGCCTTCCAATCCCGCAGGGGCCTTGGCTGCTATGTCGGGCGACTGGAAGGTGGCGCGTATCTTCAACCCCACGGCCAGCGCTTGCTTTAACACTTCACGACCGACGTTTCCACTTGCTCCAGTAATCAGAATCATTGCAGTCTCCCCTTAAGGAACGACAGTACCATACATTGACCTGATGCGGCAGGTCCGCGGCCCGTTGCAAAAGATCCTAGCCCCCATCTACCGTAAGTTCGCTCCGGAGACGCCCCGATCGGACTGTCAGCAACCCGGACGCATTGAAAGAGATATAACCCGTGCTGGCTTGCGATCAACTTCGACCTGTAAGTCCTCGGCTCGAAGTCGCTTCCCAAGGTGATCTCATAGTTCCAGTAGCTCGGGTGGAAAACAAACAGTTCTGGCGCAATCAACGACTTCGAGACAGAGAAAGGAATCCGCTCGATCGCACATGCGGTATGTGAACACCGCCGGGGAGATTGGCGGGTTAGAGTTGTTGAATCCCGAGACAACCAGATGTGGAATCTAAACGTTCACGGTCCAGACCATTTCAGCTGGTCGCGGATTCTCTGGGCTGCCAACGGTGACCATCGCCCAGAGTTCATCCGAGTGGTGCTTGAAAAGATCCTCGCGCTTGACCCCTGACCATTTTGTCCGGCAGCGGGAGCGCTATTAAACGATGGCTGTTGATAACAGCTTTCCCGCCAGCAACCCCGAACTGCATGTGTCGAAAGGTGGTTTGGGCGCTGTACAACACGGCTAGCAAAAGGTATCTAGCTAGGAGAATGCTGGCACCTCGTGCTAGCATCGTTTCCGTTTTGGATTCCCGCACTCTCAGTCGAACTGGCCGCTGCAGATCAACAAAGCCCCCTTTGCTCCGTGCAGGACGGCGCCGAAGGGATTCCGCTTGGCTCTTGACGACATCACGAAACTCATTGATGCAGGAAAGGAAAAGGACTATCTCACCTACAACGAGGTGAATGACCTGATTCCGCATGACGTCCATTCCCCGGAGGACCTGGACGACCTGCTCACCACCATCGGCACGCAGGGCATTGACGTGCTTGAGGGCCAGCCCAAGCTACCTTCCTGGGCTCTGAAAAGAAAATTTGGGGAGGAAGTGGAGCCCGGTGAGGACATCGCACTCCATCTACCCCCAGTCGCTCTTGAACAGACCAACGATCCGGTCCGCATCTACCTGCGCGAGATGGGTGTAGTCCCTCTGCTCACCCGCGAAGGGGAAGTGGACATTGCCAAGCGCATCGAGCGCGGACAGCTGCGAGTGTTGAAGGCGCTTTCACGCTCGCCTATTGTAATCCGCCAGATCGTGGCCATTGGCGAGGATTTGAAGCGCGGCGTACGCTCGATCAAGGAAATTGTCGTCTTCGATGAGGAAGAGATCACCGAGAAGGTCATGCAGAACCGCGTCAAGGACACTACGTGCCGCATCGACGAGCTGGAGAAGCATTACAAAAAAGCCAGCCATTTAGCCGGACGGCTACCGACCATCCCGGCAAAAGAGAAAGCACGCGAATACAGCCGCTGTCGATGTGGCGTGGGCCGCGAGATCGTTCGGATA
>QIAR01000625.1 GCA_003225595.1 Acidobacteriota bacterium
ATACGTACTACCCTCACGATCCGGCGCATCATCGCACTGATTTCGCGCACGAAGCGGGAACGCTCCTACCACTGCAGCGTTTGCAGATTAAGGATGTCATGACCGATGTCTCACCAGACGCGCCTGACCAGCGGCAGGTGATGGCAGTCTTCCAAGAAAATGGGAAAACTTACGCGTTTCCCATTGGTGCGGTGAAGGGAAACGATTTCAGGGTGTATTCCGATGAAATGCTGTTTATCCAGGACCCGCACGAGCTTTATAAACACTGGCCGGCTGATATCTGGCAATCCATCGACAAGCACGAAGTGAAGCCGGGCATGAACGAATTGCAGGTCGATTTTGCCATCGGTATGGGCATGCCGGAGCGGTCCGGTGAGGCGTCAGTTAAGACTGTGAAGTATCCGAATGGAGGAAAGCCGCTGACAGTCACCTATCGGGATGGCAAAGCGGTGGAGGTCAAGCCAGGTTCGTCGGCTTAGATCGCGCTCGGCGGGCGAGGACGGCCGTCCTACATTGCCCAAGGCTCGCAATTAGACAGCGGAGAGCGATGTCCCCCGTGGAACGAAATGGGCGAGGATCTCCCTTCCTTCATTTCACCCGCCGCGAATTCGCGTCCGCTGCCTTCTGATCATCACCGTGGATAATGCCGTCCTCTTCCGCGTAGAACGACCGGTGCTCCGAGTCCAGTTGCTTGGGCGTCATCATTAGAATGAAGCCGTCCTTCCGGGGCCGGAAGCCGACAGTGTAATCACCGCGTTCGCTGCTCCTTGCCATCCGCTTCGTGAACGAACCTGTCCCTGCCAGTTCACTCAGCGATTCGGAAAACTTTCCATGCCTCTTCTTGTAATCGCGCTCCGCCCGTAGTACCACGCGCATGTAGCCCAAAGCCTGCGCCTCGGATTCCGATCGCGCCGGATCGCCGGGGAATTTCGGCTGGTAGGCTCCCTGCGCCGTTTGGGAGGCTTGCGCGCCGGTCGGAGCTGATGCTGTCTGAGCTGACGCCAGCACCGCACTTGCGAATAAGAGACCGGTGGCAACCACCATAAACCGATCATGCTTTGCCGCTTTTCTCATGAGTTCTAGCCTTAACTTATTGGATGCTCCGGACGTTACCCCGGTAATTGCTGATTTGTTACCTACTCTTTCCATCGCGGTTAAATGCGGCTATGCTTACGGCAGAAATATCGTACAAGGAAAGTTATGAAAGCTGCAGTGGCGAAAAAGCCTATCATCCGTATTGCCGTGGTGGAGAGCGATCCCCTGCGGTTTGTGGGCTTCCGGGCCCTCTTCGATTCGGAGCCGGATTTCGAGCTGATTTCCGCCTCGATGGACATCGGACAGCTTCCGAATATTGATCTGGTGCTCCTCGGCAACCGCTCCGGCCAGAACTTGTTCGACGCCATGGCAAGTCTGAAGGCGACGCGGCCGGACTTGCGCATCATCGTTACCGGGTCGGGCATGGACGAAGAGACCATCCTCAAGGCCATCGCTTCTGGGGCCAAGGGCTACGTGGACGAAGCTGCGGCGCCGGCTGAGTTCGTGCAGGCGATCCGCATAGTGAACCAGGGATCGGTATGGGCGCCGCGCCGCGTCCTTTCGATGTTCATTGAACGCGTGACCAATTCGCCGGGACGCATCTTTCCTGCTGGCCGCGTGACCTTTACGGATAGGGAAAAGCAAGTTCTGGAGATGCTGGTGGTAGGCCGGTCGAACAAGGAAATCGGCGCCGAGCTGGGCATCGAGGAGCGCACCGTCAAAGCCCATGTGGCCAAGCTGATGCGCAAGGTAGGCGTGCAGAATCGCATTGCTCTTTCCGTACACGCCATAACGCATTCACTGGTTTCCGCGAAATAATCCGGCTGCGTTGGACCGGGTAGGTAACACACCAGAGTGTTACTTTGGTACAGGGCCGTGGGTAATCTTGTCCGCACTCCGCCATTCAACCATACTGCGTTCACCTACCACAGAACCTGGGAGACGGGGTTGGGAGTGGAGATTTAGGGTCACCGCTTTCAACCCCGATTTTGTTGTCAACTCACTAGTTCGCCTCTAAGCTTCTCTTCTCTCAGTTACTTGCCGCCGATCCGGCCAACTTTGCACAGGTCCTCGCCACTAGCCATGGACAAAAATCCTTTAAAATCAGCCCAGCCAATTTTTAATTCCTTAAACTGACTTCCAGGAAAGCTGAGGAGAAATGAAAACGATTCTGCTTCTGCTCGTTACTGTGCTTCTGTGTGCGGTGTCGCTTGCTCAAGACGAAAGCAAGGGAGATCAAGGCAAAGCGGCAGACCGTGTCAAGGCTGCCGCTAAAGTGCTGGACGAGATCGAAGCAGCACCCGACCAGGGCATTCCCGAAGAAATTCTAGGTTCCGCCGAGTGTGTTGCTGTCGTTCCCTCGATGCTCAAGGGTGGATTCATTGTTGGCGCGCGTTACGGCCGTGGTGTGGCCAGCTGCCGTAATCCGAAAGGTTGGAGCGCACCCGCGTTTTTCACAGTTACAGGCGGCAGCCTGGGTTTGCAAATTGGTGGGCAAGCGGTTGATCTGGTGATGCTGATCATGAATGAGGAAGGCATGAGAAATTTGTTGTCCAGCAAATTCCAGCTCGGCGCCGATGCTTCTGTCGCTGCGGGCCCGGTGGGACGCCATGCTGAGGGTGGCACGGATTGGAAAATGCGCGCCCAGGTACTGACCTATTCACGCGCCCGTGGAGTTTTTGCCGGGGTCACCTTGAATGGCGCGGTCATCAAGCAGGACAAAGACAGCACGCGCGAATTTTACGGTCGCATGGTGCCTTTCAAGACCTCACTGACTGGAACCATTGCGCCACCGGCGGGTTCCAGCCCGTTCCTT
>QIAR01000172.1 GCA_003225595.1 Acidobacteriota bacterium
GCTACATTCCCGGGCCGCGGCTTTTCGTTTCCACACGCGCGATTTCCACAACCGGCGGATATCCGCTCGAAGGCTATGCTCCAGAACTGGAAATGCCCAAGGGCGTACAGATCGTGGATGGGCCGGTCGAGGCGCGCAAGGCCGCACGCGAGCAACTCGATCACGGCGCCGATTGGATCAAAGTTTACATGACCCACCGTTCCTGGGTAGGTAAGAAGGGGGAATTGGTTTCACAGCCGACCCTGACGGTTGAAGAACTGAAGGCCATCGTCGACGAGACACACGGCTGGCAAAAGAAAGTTGCGTGCCATGCCTACAGCGGAATTGGGCTGCACCGGGCGCTGGACGGAGGTTGCGACTCCATCGAGCACGGACTCGACCTGGACGATGCGGCCATCGCGCAGATGCTGAAACAAGGCACATGGTACTGTCCGACAATCAGCGTTTACTACACCGATTGGGCACCGGCGGGGACTCCGGCGGGGCAGCGCGACCGCAAACGGGCGTCGGTGCATGAACAGTCTTTCCGAAAGGCTCTAAAAGCGAGAGTGAAGATCGTGTTCGGGACGGACATAGGGGGAATCCCCTGGACCGAGCCGATTGCGCAGGAATTTCCGCGCATGGTGGAGCTGGGCATGTCACCCATGGACGCCATCAAGAGCGCTACTTCACGCCCGGCGGAGATGCTCAACATGACCGGACAGATTGGCGTGGTGGCGCCGGGGGCGTACGCGGATATCATCGCGGTCACGGGCAACCCACTGCGGGACATCAAAGAACTGGGGCGAGTCGGGTTCGTGATGAAAGACGGGAAGGTGTTCAAGAACGAGGTGAAGTGATCGCCGGCGGCGCGAATCGGGGGAGAGAAGCTCTCAGCGGTCAGCTATCAGCTTTCAGTAAGTAGGAAGTGGAGCGACTGAGAGCAATGGTTGGAGTTCGGCTCGCTTATGGTTTCCCAGCACTACAGAAACGCATTCGCCCGAACGCGCTGGGTACGTGGAAATTGGGCTGAGGCGTGTTCGTCGGCCGCCATGCCAAATAGTTTCGAGGCTCCTTGACTCCTTCCACCCGATAGAAATTGACGCGCCAGACTGCAGCCGGATCGAAGTGAGTGGTCAGGGACTTCATCGGAATCGCCAGCTCCGCCGTCCATGTGTGGGCTGACTCATTGAGCCACACCGAGCGTTGCAGACCGCTTCTCAGATCCTTGAGGCCGCCCGGAGAAATATCCAGATCGATCCATAAGCCGTTAGGGCTGACCTCGAACTCTTTGTAGTACCGCGTACGGGTTGGATCGTCCTGGAGGAACGCTTCCGCGACGTCGCGGTCCCAGAGGCGGTCCCGCCGTCCATTCGGCTCGGCGTCTGCGAAAAGGTGCAGCTCGCGATAGCGGCAGTCAAACCGGAGATACAGAGTATGCGGCGACCACAGGACACGAACCTGGGTTTGGCGTGCTGGATCCGGATTCTTTCCCTGCCAATCAGAGCAGAATGTGACTGGTACCGCGTCTTGCCATTCAGCCGCGGGATGGGCCGCATTCAGGCGGAACTCATGTGAGAGCAGCGAGGCGACTATATCTGTAGCGCCGTTTACGTACTGTGATGGGCAGCTGTTCTGGCTCATCGGAGGAAGTGAGTAGAATAAGATTGAAAATGCTATTTCCGTTATGGCTTGCTGTGCTTACTTCTCGAAAAACGAATTCCTCCCGGGCTCAAAGCGTTCCGCTGAGAATGGTTATCATGTTAAGCCCTGGGGCACTGCTTTATAAGGTCGCATGGGCAACATAATTAACTGTAAGAATTTCAAGGCCTGAGGTTTTATATGAAGAGCATGTTTCTGCTGGCAATCGTCACAGTTTTCTCCCTCGCTGCTTTCGCGGCCGGAGGCAAAAGTGTCTCTTATAAGAGCGGCGAAGAAACCGTCCAGGCGATGCTCTACACGCCTGCGGGCAAAGGTCCGTTCCCAGCCATCGTCGTCATCCACGAGTGGTGGGGACTGAATGATTGGGTGAAGGAACAGGCCTCAAAGCTGGCGGACCAAGGGTACGTTACTCTGGCTATAGACCTCTATCGCGGAAAGGTGGCGACTACACCCGATCTGGCGCATGAACTCATGCGTGGGGTTGCGGAGGACCGTGCGGCTCGCGATCTGCACGCTGCCGTCGAGTTTCTCAAGTCACAAAAGAATGTAAATAAAGACCGAATTGGCTCCATCGGCTGGTGTATGGGGGGCGGATATTCATTCAACCTCGCGCTCCAGGAGCCAACCCTCACGGCGGACGTTGTTAATTACGGCCATCTCGCTACAGATCCCGAGCAATTGAAGAAAATCAATGCATCGATACTCGGCATCTTCGGCGGTCAGGATCGCGGAATCCCGGTAGATGATGTCAAGAAGTTCGAACAGACCATGAAGCAATTGGGCAAGAGAGTCGAGATCGTTATCTATCCCGACGCCGGTCACGCCTTCGAGAATCCGAATAACAAGCAAGGGTATCGCGCGAATGATGCTGCTGATGCCTGGAAGCGCACGGTCGATTTCCTGGCCAACACATTGAAGAAATAGCTGAGCGCCGGCTGTGGAAATTGCATTGGGCCCACTGGTCACGGCTTGCAAGCCTGTATTACGGCAGCGTTTCCCACACCAATAATTTCCACTTGCCAGAAGGTACTACTCTGGTTACTATGCAGCCATCCTCGGGAGCTTCAGTTGGCTGTTTTCTCTATGAACATCGGCGAGACCATTAGAAATTACCGGCTGCACAGAGGAATGTCCCAGGGCGATATTGAAAAGCGCACTGGACTGCTGCGCTGCTATCTCTCTCGAGTGGAAAACGGCCACACCATCCCTTCGCTGGATACGTTGGCCAAGATTGCCGGAGCGATGGAGCTTCCGCTTTCCCAGTTTTTCTCCGAGTCCGCGCACAGCAACGGCTCCAAGGCGCTCCCTCAGCTCTCTGATGACGAGGTCCGCTTCCTCACACAGATCCGCCGCTACTCCGCCGGCCTTAACGACAGCGACCGCAAACTGGTGCTCGCCATGGTGAAGAAAATGGCAGCAACGGCGGCGAGGTAAATCAGTAGTTAGTATTCGGCACTCGCATTGAGCATTTAGCCCAAACCTTCTGCTTTGGGGACTTATTTAGGCTGTTCAGGGATTTAGTACTAACCGTGCTCAATGCCAGCCGCTGGGTACTTTCGTTCTATCCCTGACGTGATCCAAGGAAATCTCCCGCGCGAGCTGTGCACACTCTAAACTGGTGGCAGGGGAGGTCCATCCTGTGACCGTTGATGAGGAACTGAATCTCCTCGACCAGCACCTGCGCCGGCTGAAGATCGAGTACGAGATTTACTTTAGCAATCCCACTAAGAAGCCGCCCACGGATATCGAGTGGAAGGTGCTAGCCGTGCTCCGCAAATTCAGCGATGGCTCGCGCATAACCTTTTCTCAGCGTTACCGATACAACGAATTGGCGCAGCGCTACGCGATGTATAGCGACCTGTGGCGCAAGAAAACACGCATCCGTGAGGAAGGTTATCGCCGCCCACAAGACGCAATTCTTTCGGTGCAGGGTGTCCGCCCGACCGAGGAGCATGAACCACCTCATCCTGTGTACGGAGTCAGGCGCGACGGTGTCGCCGCCCCTGGCGCTGAGAAGGAGGGACCTTTCACGGTGCATTGCTCCGACGCGGCCACCGAGCGGGAGAAGGTCGAATCGTTGTACAAGGCGCTGGTCGAGGCCAAGAAAAAGGCCGGGGAATCGGTTTCCGGCAACCTCGACGCCTTTACCTCGTTCGTGCAGAAAAAGACCGACCAACTCCGTAAGCAATACGGCTGCCACGACGTGGAGTATTCCATAGACATGCAGGACGGGCGTGTTCGGTTTAAGGCCAAGCCAAAAGTCTAGTCGTCGGCCGTTAGTCATCCACCGTTGGTCCCTGATTGTTTCCCGCAGCATTTTGCTTTGTCGCGATTACCCTCTTGTATCACTGCAAGTCTTCCAGAGCAGGGGAACTCGACCGTCTAGAAGCTGAAGCCAGAGCAGGTTATTGGGAAAGCCGACCAACGTAACGAGCAGCGACCAGTGGAACCCTCAGAGCCTCTCTACTGATAGAATTTCTTGCTGCCTTCCGCAAGGCACATCATCCTCCCGGTTCGAGGCCTGCTATGCCCAGGGTTCAGCGTGCCATTCTCAGTGTCACCGATAAGACGGGGTTGGTGGACTTTGCCAGCAAGCTCGCTGGCATGGGCGTGGAACTGATTTCGACCGGTGGCACCGCCAAGCTGCTGCGCGAATCGGGTATCACGGTCAAGGACATTTCCGAGCTCACCGGTTTCCCCGAAATGCTTGATGGACGGGTGAAGACGCTGCACCCCAAAGTGCACGGCGGCATCCTGCACAGGCGCGAGGACAACGCGCACCGCACCGCAGTTGCCGAGCATGGCATACAGCCGATCGATATGGTGGTAGTAAATCTTTATGCTTTCGAGAAGACCGCAGCCAAACCCGGTGTGCATTTTGAAGAGTTGATCGAGAACGTGGACATCGGCGGGCCATCGATGATCCGCTCCGCCGCAAAGAATTTTCAGGATGTTGCGGTCGTCACCTCGCCCGCGGATTACAACCCAATTGCCCAAGAGATGGCCGCGAGCGGCGGAGAGCTCTCCATTTCGACCAAGTGGCGGCTGGCTCAAAAGGCTTTCGCCACCACTGCCGCATATGATTCCGCTATCGCGTCCACGCTCGAGCGCATCACCGCGAACGGTAGATTCGAGCTGCATCCGGCGGATGGCTTCCCGCAGACGCTGCGCCTGTCATTGCAGAAGATAATGGATCTCCGTTATGGCGAGAACCCGCACCAGAAGGCAGCCATGTATTCGGACGGATCAGGCACTGGCGTCGCCAATGGACGCCAACTGCAGGGGAAGGAGCTTTCCTACAACAATGTTGTGGATGTGCAGGCTGCCTGGGATCTCGCACAGGAATTCACCGGACCGGTTTGTGCGATTGTCAAGCATACCAATCCCTGCGGCACCGCAACCGGCAAAACTCTGGCGCAAGCTTACAAAAAGGCGCTGGAGTGCGATCCGATTTCTGCATTCGGGGGTGTGGTCGGGGTAAACCGGCCTGTGGATGATGAAGCCGCGGAAGAAATGTCCAAGCTGTTCCTTGAAGTTATCGCGGCGCCATTGTTCGACGAGTCCGCCAAGGCCAAGTTTGCCAGCAAGAAGAACTTGCGACTCGTGGAAGTGGTCCCGTCGCAACAGAAATGTATATTGAAGAATGTCTCGGGCGGGATGCTGGTCCAAGATGCCGATTTGCGTACGCTTGAGGAATCCGACCTGAAGGTCGTCACGAGGCGCTCGCCCACGTCAGAAGAGAAGCGTGCTCTGCTCTTTGCCTGGAAAGTCTGCAAGCACGTGAAGTCAAACGCCATAGTGTACGCGCGTGACGGACAGAGCGTGGGCGTCGGCGCCGGGCAGATGAGCCGCGTAGATTCTTGCAGGATCGGCGCAATGAAAGCCCAACTCCCGTTAAAGGGTACGGTAGCCGCCTCCGACGCGTTCTTCCCCTTCCCGGACGGCGTGGAAGAGATCGCCAAGACCGGTGCTACGGCCATCATTCAACCTGGTGGCTCGGTGCGCGACGGGGAAGTGATCGAAGCCGCCGATCGGCTGGGACTTGCGATGATCTTCACCGGTGTAAGGCACTTCCGGCACTAAAGACTTGCCATTGCCGGCCCGAGATTAACGATTACGATCAATCCAATCGAAAATCTGCGATTGTAAATCCGTCGGTCCCTGTACTTCTGATCCTTGCTTGCTCCGATTCCAAGCCGCCAGTTTTTCGTATACCGTCACCACCAGAGGTTACAATAAAGCAAGCACCCACCCCCGGCGGTTCGGCATCCAATCGCTATGGCTTTGGGAATCCGAAGGTCTTTCATGAACAGAGTGATTCGTTCCATTGTTGTGCTCCTGGTTACTTCGACCGCCGGACTGGCGCAACAGGCTCCGGCCACCGCCCCGGCTTCCAAGCAGCCGACCCAGCCCTCCAGCCCCAAAGCCGAGAAGGCACCCGATGCGAAACAGCCGGCGCAGTCCTCCAGTCGCAAGACGGACAGGGCAGCGGCGTATTACCACTACACACTGGCCCACATGTATGAGGAGCAGGTAGCGGTGTACGGACGCAGTGACCTAGCCAATAAAGCCATCGAGGAATACCGCCAGGCGATCGACGCCGATCCCACATCGGAGTACTTGACCGCTGGACTTGCCGAGCTTTACGCCAAGACGGGCCGTATTCGCGACGCGGTGCTCGAAGCGCAAGACATAATTAAGCGTGATCCCAACAATCTTGAAGCCCGCAAGCTGCTGGGCCGCATTTATCTGCGGTCGCTCGGTGACATGCAGGCCAGCAACAATGGCTCGCAGAACGTCCTGAAGCTGGCGATTGAGCAGTACGAGCAGATTGTCAAAATCGAGCCTGACAATGTGGAGGATCACCTGTTGCTCGGCCGCTTGTACAGCCTCAACAAAGATCTGCAGAAGGCGGAAAACGAGTTTAAGACTGCGGTCAAGCTACAGCCCGATTCGGAAGAAGCCGTGACTACACTCGCGTATCTGTATAATGAAGAAGGGGATACCTCTCGCGCGACACAAGTACTGAGTGCTATTCCGGAAGCTTCGCGTTCCGCCAAGCTGTACTCCGCGCTTGGCTACACTTACGAGCAGCAGAAGCAGTACAAGAATGCGATTTCCGCCTACCGGCACGCGATAGAAGTGGACCGCGACAATCTCGATGCGATCCGCGGCTTAGCCCAGAACCTGATGAACGACGGTCAGGCCGACGCCGCGCTCGAGCAGTACAAGGTCATTGCCGATGCAAATCCAGAAGATGCCCAAACCTACGTGCGCATTGCCGAGATCTATCGCAAGCAGGGCAAGTTCGACCTGGCGCTCGAGAGTCTGAAAAAAGCGGAGTCCATGGTGCAGGACTCCGTTGAAGTCCCCTACAGCATGGCGGCGGTTTACCAGGCCCAGGGCCGCTTCGATGAAGCCTCGCAGATCCTGCAAAACCTGCTAAAGAAGACCGAGAAGACGGATGGTAACTACAACCAGAGCGAGCGCAACAACCGCGCCGTATTCCTGGAGAGGCTAGGCAGTGTTTATCGAGATCAGGGCAACACTCAACTTGCTGTGGATACATTCCGCAAGCTGCTGGCCTTGGGCGATGAGAATGCAGTGCGCGGTTACCAGCAGATCATCGATACCTATCGCGAATCCAAACAGTGGCAACAAGCCACTGCGGTAGCCAAAGAAGCGACCCAGAAACTACCGAACAATCGCGATCTGCGCATGGTGCTGGACGGCCAACTGGCGGACACGGGTGAACCGGACAAAGCACTGAAAGATGTCCGGTCGATGCTCAAAGGCACACCCGAGGACCGCGAAGTTTATATCACCCTCGCCCAAATGAACACACGGCTCAAGCGCTGGAACGAGGCGGAAGAAGCCCTCGACAAGGCGGAGCAGCTTTCCACCAAGCCCGAGGATAAAGCATACGTCTACTTTCTTCGCGGCTCTACCTACGAACGTCAGAAGAAGTTTGAACAGGCGGAGGAAATGTTCAGGAAGGTTCTCGCCAATGATCCGCAGAACGCGATGACCCTGAACTACCTGGGCTACATGCTCGCCGATCGCGGGATTAAGCTGGACGAAGCCCTGGGCTACATTAAAAAGGCGGTGGAACTCGATCCTTCGAGTGGCGCCTATCTTGACTCCCTCGGCTGGGCCTACTTCAAAATGGGCAAGTATGAACTGGCGGAGGAGAACCTGATAAAGGCCTCACAACGCATCAATACCGATCCCACGGTGCAGGACCACCTTGGAGACCTGTACCAGAAAACAGGACGCCTGAAGCTGGCGGCGGCGCACTGGGAGCGGGCTCTGAACGAGTGGAACAAGACGGTGGCGGCTGAACTGGATCCGAGCGATGTCGCCAGAGTACAGAAGAAGCTGGAGTCCGCCAAGGTTAAGCTGGCAAAGGAACAGGCGGAGAAGCCGTAGTAGCCAGGCCTGGCTGAGTGCTGAATGCCGAAATTCCGAGCACTGGTACTCAGCACGACTCTGCTAAACTCGCCTCATGCTCGCCGAGTACGCGGTATGCGTGGAACATTCCCGCGGACGCCGCTACGCCGAGCCGAAGCATCCCTATCGTAACGACTTCCAACGCGACCGCGACCGCGTCGTCCACGCCCGCGCTTTCCGCCGACTGGAGGCGAAAACCCAAGTTTTTACCCGCCGCTATTCCGATCATTTTCGCAATCGCCTGACACATACAATCGAGGTCGCACAGATCTCCCGTACGATTGCCGCTCAACTCGGGTTAAATGTGGATTTCGTCGAGGCACTAGCGCTGGTGCACGACATTGGTCACCCTCCATTCGGACATGCGGGAGAGAAGGCTTTGGACGCCGCCATGCGCGAGCATGGCTACAGCTTCGATCACAACCTACATGCGCTGCGCATCGTCGAGGATTTCGAGATGCGATATGCAGGTTTTCGCGGGTTGAATCTGACCTTTGAAGTTCGGGAGGGCATCATCAAGCACTCCCGCGATTACAGCGTAGAACAGTTTCCCCAACTCTCCGAATATCTGCTAGACAAAAAACCTCCGCTCGAAGCCCAGTTGATCGATCGCGCCGATGAGATTGCTTATGACACCGCCGATCTTGACGATGGCTACGAGGCCCGGTTGCTCTCATTGGAAGACATTCGCGCCGGTGTGCCTGTTTTTAGACGCTTCTATCGCGAAACTGAGCAAATGTATCCGGACGTCATCGAGAAGCTGAAGTTCAATGAAGCACTCAAGCGCATGCTCGACCGCTTCGTCAGCGATTTGATCCGTAACACAAGCGAGCGCGTGGAAGAATCCAAAGTCCGAGCGCTCAACGACGTGCGTAATTTCCCTCAGCGACTCTCTTGTTTCAGCCCCCCCGTCGAGAAAGAATTACGTGAGGCTAAGAAGTTCCTGTACTCCAATCTCTACTTCAGCTCCGTTCTGGAGCCCGAGAAGGAAGATGCGGAAAGGATAATCCGAGAACTCTTCGCCTTCTGGATGGAGAAGCCGGAAGCGCTGCCCCACAGTTATCAGGAAAAGGCCCGGCAGGAGCCGTTGCCACGCGTGGTTTGCGATTATATTGCCGGCATGACGGACAATTTCATCTACGATCAGTACGAGAAGTTCTGCGGCGGGAAAAGCTCGAACTCACCAGGAAACACTCTTCAGCCTCGCTCAGGGTAGGCTCCGGCACAGAATTGCCGATTTTCTCCGGGCCTTGACTCCTGTTTCAAATTCGAAATTGGCAATTGAAAATTGACAATCATGCGTCTTCTGCAATTTCACTTTCCATACGTCACTCGAAAAACCACCCCTGCCGAATCGTCGCTGATGTACATTGCGCCTTCGGGACCTACGACAATTCCCACCGGGCGCCCCATCCAGACACCTTTTTTCGTTTCGCCGGGCTTAATCCAGCCGGTGATGAAGTCTTCCGTTCCCTGAGGCTCTCCTTTGTCATTCAGCTTGACCCGGATGATTTTGTATCCGGTCGGCACGCTGCGATTCCATGATCCGTGCAGCGCCAGAAAAATATTCCCGCGGTATTCCTCTGGGAACATAGTTGCCGTGTAAAAGGCCATGCCCAAGGGCGCCGAATGCGCCTGGATTTCGACTTTCGGAGGGATTGTTCCCTTACAACGGTCGTCGTCCCCTTCCGTCTGCGATCGATCGGGGATGCGATTGCCATAGCAGAATGGCCAACCGAAGTTGCCGCCGTTCTGCCCCAGATCATTGATCTCGTCTGGAGGCAGGTTGTCACCCAGCCAATCGCGTCCGTTCTCAGTGGTCCAGATCGTATTCGTTCTTGGATTAACGGCGAGACCGACGGCGTTCCTCAGACCATATGCGAAGATTCGTTCTCCGGTGCCGTCATCATTGAATTCCAGCACTGCCGCTCGACGCTTGTCTTTTTCGACGCACACATTGCAACTTGATCCGACCGACACATACATCTTGCCGTTTGCGAACAGCAGCGTGCGCGTGAAATGTCCGCCACTTCTGGGAACGAGCGCGATGACTTGGCCATTGCTGGCGCTCAGGGTGGCGTCATCCCAATCGTAGCGCCTGACCTGATTGGTCTCGGCCACATACAGCTTGCCCTTTTGAAAAGCCATACCGTGCGGTGCATTCAGGTCATCCAGCACGGTGACCATCTTTTCCGGGTGCCCGCTGTGCTTAAGATCAGGAAAGGCGAGCACTTTGCCCTCCGTGGTGTCGGAGACGAGCAGCACGCCACCCGGGCTGAAGACCATCATGCGTGGATGCGGCACATGCGCAAAGATGGCGATATGGAATCCGGGCGGGAGCTTCAGACGGGTAAGGTCCAACTTCTCAGCGTGGGTACAGGAAAGCAGCACCAGGGGCAATAGGAATACAGGAAAACGTCGCATAAGAATCGCCAATCGCAAATTTCCAGAGACAATTGGATTCCAAGATAGGAGTTTGGGTTTGAATTGAAAATTGGCAACGGGCAATTGAAAATTCTCCCTGCCGAAGGATGTCTCCAGGCGGAAGCTTACTTCGCCTCCGCCAACGCCGTGACCACGTCATACAGCACCCGCGGACCGCGGCGCACCTCATCCACGCGGATGCGTTCGTCATTGCCATGCTCCGTGCTGCCCTCTTCCTGTGTGGCTGTGAACGGCGAAAATCCGTAGGCATTGATCCCTAACGGACGATAGCGCTGGTTTTCCGTGTATCCGCTGGTGAGCCGCGGCACCACAGGCGTGCCGGGAAAATACTGTTGCGCCGTTTGCCGAATAGCGTCGAAGAGCGCCGTATTGGTCGGCGACGCGTTGGCTACCCGGAATTCGGCATTTAGCGGGTCGACGCTTACGTTGGGGTCGTTCACCACCCGCCGAATGGTTTCCAGAAACTCCCTCGGATCCTCTCCCGGCAGCAGGCGTACATCAAGGTTGGCCCACGCATCCGGTGGAATGACGTTCGTCTGCTCTGATCCCCCGAGCATGGTCAGCGAAATTGTGTCGCGCAGCAGAAAATTGAGTGACTCATCCCTCTCTACCTGCTCCTGAAAGCTTTTATCCTGAATTGTCTCCCGGATATTCCGAAACTGCCGTGCTCGCTCCGGCGGCTCGTAGGGTGCCATGTCACGCAGGAACTCCTCGACTACGGGTAGAACCTTTAATGGCGTCCGGTATTGGATAACGCGATCCAGCGCTCTTATTAGCCGGTTGGGTGCTGAATCCAGGTTTGGGCGCGAGCCGTGGCCCGGCCGCCCGTGTGCCACCACGCGCAGCCAAAACGGAGTCTTCTCACCCACGTCCACGCCGATGTACCTAACCTTGCCGTTTTCCAACAGGTTCTCGCCCCCTTCATTGATCAGGAACTCTGCGTTCTCCAGCAGGTCGCGCTGATGTTTGATCATCCAGTCCGTGCCCGTGCCCGCCGCTTCTTCGTCGCTCACGGCCAGGAATATCACATCCCGGTCAAGCGCCGGCTTCTCACGCTTCAACATGACCATGACGAGCAACTGGGCCAAGCCTTCATCTTTCATGTCCTGCGCGCCGCGACCGTACATGGATCCGCCCACGATCGCGCCGCTGAAGGGCGGGACCTTCCAATGTGAAGCGTCGCTCGTGACCACATCCATATGGTTCAGGAGGATTATGGGCCTCCTGGTGTCAGCCGTCGTGTGCGGGATGCGGGCCCAGAGATTGGCGCGCCCCGGAGCGTAGTCGAAGACCCGGTTTTCGATTCCTTCCTGGTCCAGAATCTTCTTGAAGAAGGCAACCGCGCGCGCTTCGTTGCCGGGCGGGTTGGTAGTGTCGATGCGAAGGTAATCCTGCATCCACTGGACAGCCAGATCGGAATATTGCTTCAGCCGGTCGGCAGGAATTTTCGTGGACGCCAACGTAGCCTTTGCCGTGGGCGCATCTTGCGCAATTACCTGAATCGAACTCAAAGCACCGGCTAATGCTAGAAGCAGAGCAATTCTGTGCACGAAAGATCGCTTCGCATCGGATGCGGACATTCCGACTCCTGGGTTACTCCGTCTAAATTACTCGCCCTCACAACCGCACGCAGTTTTTATATCAGTTTTTGCCAAAATTACTCTGCCGCAGGACTTTGCGGCCTCGGAACGCTGGGGACAGGCTAGAATCTTATTGCATAACAATGATTTAGCGTCCCGATGGGGCCATGAGTTTGGCACGAGACCTGTTAATAGCAGGAGCGGGTGCCCCGATTGTGAGGAAGCACCCCAATTGTTGGTTCGAGGGCATGCGTTGCGTCACCGCATGCTGGCAAAGCCGACACAGCTTGCCCCAGTTTACCCGTAAGGGGACGCAATCAAAATCGCGTACCACGCCTCACAAGGCGTGCTGGAGTGGAGCCGCAACGCTCCCCCATTCGGAGGAAGTTCATATGAAGAACCGTGTGTTTGTAGTGCTGCTTCTGGCCACTGTGCTCGCACTACCCGCCTTCGCACAGCAGGACAACTCGAGTACTCAAAGCCAGCCGGCGACAACTCAGTCCCAGCCGGCAACAACCCAGACGCCGGATACCACTCAGTCGCAACCTGCGACAACTCAGTCCCAACCGGCAACAACCCAGACGCCGGATACCACTCAGTCGCAACCTGCGGCCACGCAGGCGCCGGACACAACTCAGTCGCAACCGGCAACCACGCAGTCTCAGCCGGCTACGACCCAGCAAGGTACGCAATCCTCAACGACTTCGTCGCAAGGCACCCAGCAGACCGCGACTCAGCCGTCTGAGCAGAACGCCTCGGGCACAACTCAGAGTGCGACTGGCAAACCTCTCCAGCCGCCGGCTCGCGAGGGTTTTTGGGGCCGGGTCAACCCGTTCGCTCGTAAGAAGTACGTGCAGCGCCAGACCCAGCCTATTCGCGACCGTTTAAACGAGTTGGATGAGCTCACTGCGAGCAACAGCAAGATGATCAAGGACGTCGATTCGCGCGCCCAGGACGGCATCAAGATGGCTTCGGCCAAGGCCACTGAAGCCGACCAGCACGCTATTGATGCCGGCAACCGCGCCCAGGCGGCGCAACAGACCGCGCAGCAGGCCACGACCCGGATCCAGACGGTCGAGCAGGTGGTCACGAACATTGACCAGTACCAGCCGACGACTCAGACCGAGATCCGCTTCCGTCCCGGTCAGAGTGTGCTGAGCAAGAAGGCCAAGGATGCACTGGACGAGATGGCCACTCCGCTGAAGAGCCAGCGCGGGTACATTATCGAGGTGCAGGGCTTTTCCTCAGGCCGCGGCCAGACTGCCATTGCCAACTCACAGAAGATGGCCGAGTCAGTGGTACGTTACCTGGTGCTCAACCACGATATCCCGGTCTATCGCATCTACCTCGTCGGTATGGGCAATGCCCCAACACAGACAGCGTCGACAGGTGAAGCCAAGCCGAAGCGCACGACTGGCGGTCGCGTCGAAATCAGTCTCCTGAAGAACAATCTGGAGCAACTGTCTTCGAACACCGCACCGCCTGCACCGGCAAACCAGCAACAGCAGGCGCCTCCCAAGTAGCGACAGGGGCCACACGGCCCTAGCCTCCCCCCAGAGCCTCTTGCGCAAGCAAGAGGCTCTTTTGTTGGTGGCGGATCTCGAGACCTAAGTACAAATTCAATTGGCTTCAGTCGTTGGCGTATCCGGTGTTGACAGCTCCAATTCCATGTACATTGCTCCTTCGATCGGATTGGGACGATAGGGAGCAATTTCCTTGAATCCCAGCATGCGATATAACACGACGGCATCCTTCATGATGGGCTCGACAGTATCCAGACGCATGCGCGCGTAGCCGATGCCCCGAGCCTCGTCGATTATGGTTCTCGCTAACGCGCGACCTATCCCCTTGCCGCGAAAGTTCGGACGCAAATAAAGGCGCTTCATCTCGCAGATTTCTGGCTCCAGGCGGTGCAGGGCCACACAGCCGGCTAGCTGCGCTTGAAACCGGGCGAGTAGCAGGCGGCCACTAGGAGGGGCGTAGTCTCCGGGCAGTCCCGCCAATTCTTGCTCGAAGCTCTGGAAGCACAGACTAAAACCCAGTGATTGGGCGTATTCGAGGAAGAGCTCGCGGGCCTGGGCGATCTGGGCGGGTGTCTCGGCCTGCACGATCTCCAGTCCCGGTACGGCGCTGTGAGCTACCCCATCAGCATGCCTCCGTTCACGTTCATTACGTGTCCTGTGATGTAAGACGCTTCATCCGAGGCCAGGAAGCAAACAGCATGCGCGACGTCGTCCGGTGTGCCCACACGTCCCAACGGAATCATTTTCAGCGCGTTCTGCTTAAAGTCGTCGGAGAAACCCGCCGTCATAGCTGTTTCGATGAAGCCGGGCGCCACGGCGTTAGAGGTAATGTTGCGCGAGGCGACTTCGCGCGCGATTGCCATGGTCAGGCCAATCAGACCAGCTTTGGAGGCAGCGTAGTTAGCCTGGCCGGCTTGCCCAATTTGTCCAAAGATGCTGGTGACGTTAATGATTCTCCCCCAGCGCTGTTTGAGCATGGAACTGATGGCCTGCTGGATACACAGATAGGCGGAAGTCAGATTGGTACTGAGCACCGCGTCCCAGTCGGCGCGCTTCATGCGCATCAGCAGCTGGTCGCGGGTGATGCCGGCATTGTTCACCAGGATGTCGATCTTGCCGAACTGCGCGAGTGCGGCTTTGAATGCCGTCTTGATTTGTTCTTCGTCAGCAACATCCATGGGGAAAGCCGCAGCTTTGCCGCCAGTATTGGCAATCTGGTGGACAAGTTGGTTCAATTTTTCCTGGTTGCGGGCGGCGACAGCTACGGCAGCACCCGATTGCGCGAGTTTGAGCGCGCAAGCGTGCCCGATTCCCTGCGAGGCGCCCGTAACGAGCGCGACTCGTCCTGAAAGACTCATGCAGACTCTCCTCTCCCCCTTCAAAACGCGGAATTATACCTGCCCAGTCCTCACCCCACACGGCGTAGTGGCCAGATCAAGACCTCAAGCCGGCGAGAGAAATGCAGGAGCGGGGATGCATTCGGCAGCATAATGCCCGCAACTGCGGCCATGGTGTTGATTTCTATTTCAGCCTCGGCGTCCTGCAGTGGCCACTGTTCGTGGTGAATCTCACCGCGGTATACATGGCCGTTCGCAGTCGCATAAAGGCAGTAGCGTTCGGTCAGCCAGTTCTCGAGTGTCCCTTTTTTTCTTAGATGGACCTCGCGAACCGGCCGGTAACGGCTACGGAACTCCGCCTCGCCTTCGTAGCGGCGTGAACTGTACGCGAACGAATCATTCGTGATGTCGGCCCTCATCTTGGCATGGAAGTAAGGCAGGCGATAGAAGGCGCGGGCCGCCCAGACGGCGGACAGATTGGCAGCATCGAGGCTGAAGAAAAAAACGCCGGGTTTGTCGTCAAATAATACATAGGTGCGCACGTTGAGCTCGGGAAAACGCGAAAGCCACGGCAAGGCGGGCAGGCCGCGCGCACGCACTCCGCTCATGTGAAACGGAGTCACCGCAACCCAGCACTGGCCATCGAAAGTATCGAGCGCGAGTTGTTGCGGAACCAGGGGACGCATTAGTTCAGTCGGAACTGGCCAATGGGCAAACAACAGGTCGTGCCAGGTTTGGGCCATGATCCAGCTACCTTTGGGCAGCGGCCACGGCCGGTGGACTACCGACATGAGGGCAGATTGCACGGCTCGGGATCAATTGTAGATGGGAGGGAGCGGGTTGCAGCTAGCGGGCCGGGACCTGATGCGCACTTTGGGGGCTTGTCGCACCTGGTTCGGAATCATCTCATATAGGGTTCCGAGAGCGTTTGCGCAACCCGAGCCTGGCAAGTAACATTCGAGACTCCCATGTCTGACGCGAAGATATCTGACTTAAAAACGAAGCCCGAGCCCGCCAGCAATACTGGCTCATCTCCAGAGGCGCCCTCCGTCGAGGTATATGCCGTCTATGGCGTCGAACCCGAAGTGCAGGCTTATGCCATGGCTAAGTACTCGCGCTCGGCGCTCTCCATGAAGGAGTCGCTCCGCGAGATCAATCGCCAAAAGGCAGAAAAATTTCTTGACACCTTCTATTTCCAGTACGGACACCGCTCGATTGCGGATTTGGCTCATATTGCTCTGGCGATTGAGCGACTATCGATCCTGGGCGCAATCGCCGTCGCTGATGAGCAGCGGTGGGATGGCCAGGAGCGCTCCACTCGGTATCAGGATTTTCAGAAGAGCGGCTACTACACGCCGGATTTCGGCACCGAGCAGGCGCGAAACCTGTATCGCGATACAGTCGAGGGACTGTTCTCAGTTTATGAAGCTCTCTCCGAGCGCATGTGGCTCTACCTTGCGGAAATCACGCCGAAACCGGCGGAGGTGAAGCAAGATGCGTACGAACGCGCGCTGCGGGCACGGGCTTTTGACATTTCGCGTTACCTGCTGCCCTTGGCGACC
>QIAR01000623.1 GCA_003225595.1 Acidobacteriota bacterium
GATGAAATTAGCCTTCTGATAGGCCAGGCACTGCGGACCACGGAGGACACAGAGGACACAAATCCTGGGTTTTTCCCGCAATCTGTGAAGCCATAACCCTGATACGAATCTTAGGTTTGCCGCAGCCTATAAGGCCATGCTCTGCCCAGCTTTCACTGTCGAATCCTCGGGTTCACCGCCGAGTACAGCAAATCAGTCAGAAAATTTACTGCTATGTAGGTCAGCCCGATTGCCAGAATGCAACCCTGCACCAGGTAATAGTCTCGGTTCGAGATGGCCTGGATCGTGAGCCGGCCAATTCCCGGCCAGGAAAAAATCGTTTCTGTGACAATCGCGCCCGCCAGCAGGGCTCCAAACTGGAGACCGAGAACGGTGATGATCGGGATCATGGCGTTGCGCAGCGCGTGACGGTAAACGACGGTACGCTCGGGCAGTCCTTTGGCTCTCGCGGTGCGGACATAGTCCTGGCTGAGTTCTTCCAACATGGAGGTTCGCACCATGCGGGTGAGAATCGCGGCCAGCGCTCCTCCCATGGTGATGGCTGGGAGCACAAGATGAGCCAGGCTGCCGGAGCCAGAGACTGGGAGCCATCCGAGTTGGATCGCGAAAAACAAGATCAGCACCGGCCCCAGAGCGAAGTTGGGAAACGAGAGCCCAAAGAGGCTAATCACGCTGATTGCACGGTCGTCCCAGAGGTTGCGGCGTTGCGCGGATCGAACGCCGGCGGGAATCGAGAGCAATACCGCGACCACCAGCGCCGCAATCGTCAACTGCAGAGTGTACGGGTAGCGCTGCGCGATCAGACGACTCACATTCTGGTTGTAGCGCAGCGACTGGCCGAGATCGCCGTGCAGCACGCCTTTCCAATAATTGATGTATTGCCGGCCGAGCGGGAGATCGAGTCCGTAGGCATGGCGCGTGGCCTGTATATCTGCCGCGGGTGCGCCTTCGCCGAGCATTTGTTGTATGGGATCTCCGGGAACAAGGTGGATCAACAGGAAGACCAGCGAGACCACGAGCCATATGACAGGCAGAGTGTAGAGCACACGGAGGGAGAGGTAACGGAGCATGGGAGTTACTCTTATCTCACAACCACCCGCCGTTTAGCCAATCACTCCTCGGATGACGTTGATCAGCCAAGGAGTGTTACCGACGGCGTGGCCAATTACTCCCCGGCCACGTGTTCCCGAGAGGAGACTCTCCGCTAGTCGCCTGTCTGTCGCATCGCCGCGGGTGCCAGGGTCTCGATTCTCACCCTCGCGATACGGTGTCCTTCCATGTCTTCCACGGTGAAGCGCCGGCCTTCGAAGTCGAAGGATTCTCCGAGCTGCGGAATTCTTTGCAAACGGGCGAGTATAAAGCCGGCCAGGGTTTCGAAACCCCCATCGCGTGGCAACGAGAGCCCGTATTGGCTCTCCAGGTCACGAATGTTAACCGACCCCTCGAGTACCAGGACATTGCTACCCGCAAGTTCCGGTTGCTCGGGTGGAAGCACGTCGAATTCGTCTTCGATTTCTCCCACCAGTTGTTCGACCACGTCTTCCACCGTGATTACTCCGGCAGTAGAGCCGTACTCGTCCACGACGACTGCCAGGTGCCGCTTGCGTGCTTTAAACTCGGCCAGCAGGTCGGTGAGGACTTTAGTCTCGGGCACGACCAGCACGTTGCGCATAATGCGGCTGATCTGCATTTTGGCGATTCGATCCGAAATTGGGTGATTGGCATTTAGCGTGAGGCGCAGGCGCATCCAGCGCATCAGATCTTTGGTGTAGAGGACACCCACAATATGCTCGGGCCCGCGCTGCGGATCGTAAATAGGGATGCGCGAGTGCTGTTCCTCGACGATGCGGCCTAATGAATCGTCGAGAGTGAGATCGCCCGGCAAAGCAAAAATGTCAGGGCGTGGCACCATCACTTCGCGGACCGTGATGTTATCCAGCTCAAGGGCGTTGTGGATCATCTCTTCCTGCACCGGGGGAATTTGACCAAACTGGCGGCTGGCAGTGACGATGAGCTTCAGTTCGTCGGGCGAGTGCACCGCCCCACGGCGTACCTGGCGCGATCCAAACAGCTTGAGCACGAATCCCCCCGAGCGACGCAGGAAATAAAGAAAAGGACGGGCCACCGTGAGGAAAACATCCATAGGTGCCGCGACTGCCAGTGCCACGCGCTCAGCTCTCTGCAGCGCCAGCGACTTGGGCACCAGTTCACCCAGGATCACGTGCAGGTAGGTGATCAGACTAAACGCCACCGCTATCGCGATGCCGTGGGCGTATAGGGAGACATGGGGGACGTGCCCGATCATGCCCTCGACCATGCGCGCCAGCAAGGGTTCGCCAACCCAGCCGAGGGTCAAGCTGGTCAGCGTGATTCCTAACTGGACGCCGTTGACGACCTCATCGAGGTTTTGGTGGAGTTTCTGGACAATGCGCGCACCGATGCGGCGGGCCTCGATGAGCTGCTGGATACGGGTATCGCGCACACTCACCAACGCAAATTCGGCTGCGGCAAAGAAGGCATTGGCTGCAACCAGGAGCAGGATGAAGAACACCCGGAGCAGCACAAAGGCAATCATGAATGGGTAATTCTAACATTCCAAAGGACTATGGGCTGATACTTCTCTTTTCAATTGACCAGTCCATGAACCCGAGTTGCAGTCGCGCCTAAGATACGCCATTCTAGGTAGAGAATTCTTCCTGCTTTCTTTTTTCCTCGTCGAACGGTCTAACTGAACGGATCGGACTGTAGAGCTGGCCAGTGAAATTCTCACAGTGTGACGAACCAGGAACAAAACAGCTAAGACATTCGTAATACCCATCAACGTGGCGCCGGGCGTATCGTCAGCCCCGATGGCGTGCGGAAAACCGCAGCAGAGATCAGGAGCCAGGTTTTTTACGGTAGGAGGCGGATGTGAACGGTAACGGCAATGGTAAGAAGAAGCGTCGCAAACGGATTATTTATGGAGTCATCATTGTTGTGGTGGTTCTGGGTGTCGCGTTCGGACTGATTGCGGCCACTCGCGGCGGCACCAAGATCGATCCCTCGAAGCTGGCCAAGGTAGAGAAGGGCGACCTGGCCAAGAGTGTGGTCGCCACCGGCAAGGTCGAGCCCATCACCAAGGTCGAGGTAAAGTCCAAGGCCAGCGGTATCGTAAAGAAGCTCATTGTCCAACCCAGCGATAAAGTGAAAACCGGTCAACTGCTGGCCCAACTGGATAAAGAAGAAATTCAAGCTCAAGTCGATCAGTCAAGGGCGGCCTCGCAAGCTGCGGAGGCCAGCCTGAAAGGGGCGGAGGCTGACTGGGAGCGCGCCAAGGTGGATGCCGAAGGTCCGGATGTGCCATTGCTGAAACGCGCCTACGAGCGTGCCGTGGGAATGGCCAAGGCGGGCGTAGTCTCCGAGTCGGCGCTTGAGGACGCCCAGAAGAACTATGAGATGGCTTTAAACAAGCAGAATGTCGCTAAGGCACAGCTCATCGTCCTGAAGGCGAAAATTGCCCAGTCGCAAGCGCAGGTTGCACAAGATCGCGCCAATTTGAAACAGCTCGAAGAGCAGCTCAGTTATACAGACATTGAATCGCCGATCGACGGGGTGGTCCTGTCGCGCGATGTGGAAATGGGCGATGCGGTCAGCTCCATCCTAGTGCTCGGCTCCTCCGCGACATTGGTTATGACACTGGGCGACATTAGTCAGGTTTATGTGAAGGGCAAGGTAGACGAGAGCGATATTGGGAAGGTCTATCTCAGCCAGCCGGCGCGTATCAAGGTGGAGTCCTTTAAAGACAAGACCTTTAATGGCGTAGTGACCAGGATTTCGCCGATGGGTGTGGAGAAGGACAACGTAACTACTTTCGAGGTGCGCGTATCCATCAATAACCCCGGCGGTGAATTGAAGGCTGAGATGACTGCGAACGCCGAAATCATCCTGGAAGAGCATAAGAATGTGCTGCAGATTCCGGAAGGTTCAATCATCTACGACAAGGACAAGAAGGCTTCGGTGGAAGTTCCAGACCATAAGGGC
>QIAR01000624.1 GCA_003225595.1 Acidobacteriota bacterium
CTGCCGGACGTCCTCAAGAAGCAACCAATTTTCTCCAAATCTCGCTGAGTTTGCCCTTGTCCTGGAGGTCGCTGCGCCTACTAATCCGCAACTTGGAGAAAATGTTCGAGAGATGGAACTTAACGGTACTCTCTTGGATACCTAAAATATCTGCAATTTCCCGGTTGGAAAGCCGGCGCTTCACCAATTCGATAACTTGAGTCTCGCGTTGGGTAATCGCTTGCCCGGTCGGTGACTCATTGGCAGCCTTGAGTGGTGCGACGGAGTGTTGGACGTAGGCTTCCAATACGTTGGACGAGATCCACAGCTTGTCTTGTGCCAAACTCTGCACGGCTTCTAGCAGGTGTCCAGCGACCTGGGGGTATGCCACAAAACCATGAATTCCGAGTGACAGCAACCGGACAATTTCCGCAACCGGCTGCTCTTCGTCCAGCACCAGAAACCTTGCATTCGGATGTCGCTCCTTCAACACGCGGAGGCACTCGCTCAATGGCAGGTCGATTCCTCCCCGATCGATGATGAAAACCGGAGTTGTTCGCTCTGTCGGCTTTTGCACAACCAGATCGTCGAGAGTCACGGCGCGGAGAGCCCGGTTTTTCGCCAATATTCCAAGCAGATAATGAGCCGCGAGGCGGTTCTGGTCCACCACGTAGACAGGGAGCGCCTCCTCTCGCGGCGTGGTCCTGACTCGACCCGCAGGTTGGTTCTGTTTGGGAGAAAACTTGGAGCGCACGATGCGGAGAGCCATATTGCACCTTCTCAGTTGGCCATGGTTGGCAGCTAAAGAGGCGATTGCTTAGGACCAGTTAGGAGCTTGTGAAAGCGACGGAGTGGCAACCTCTTGGCTGCGAGCTACGAAGCGAAGCTCGCGGCTACTAGAAAGCAGACTACCCTGGCCGCGCGCGGCCTCAGTGTTACTAAAGTTCACTCCTTGATGTGGAAATGGGACATGATTTGCTCTGCCGATGCTGAGCTGCGCAAGGAGAGGCTGAGGACGAGGACGCTCCCCAACCAATCGTCGAGATCTGTTTCCTTCGAAGCGATTAGGTATCCCTCTATCTCTCGCCTGTTGCCACTTGCTCTCGCCGCGAAGCATTCTTTCGGCTCCTGGCGAAGCTTGCGAACGTTCTCGCTGTGAACGTGCAAGGAAGAGAGCCAGGGAGGATCGGTTACTGCGACCTAAGTGGCCAGACCATTACAGTCACCTGCTGGTCGCCAGTCATTCTCAATTTGCACGGGCTTGCCAATGATTCAGCCCCATCACCTCTCGACTCTGTGACACTGCCAGTGAAGCCGGAAGGCCGCCAAACGCCGCGGAACAAGGTGGTAACGCTTGCCTATATCACTATCGGGGCGAGCAATGGCGGCATCGTTTTGAATGTCTCTGAGGGTGGGCTTTGCTTTCACGCCATCGCCCCGGTTCGGCAAGAAGGGACGGTCCGCTTCTGGTTCTTGGAGCAGAACCAGCGAATCGAAGCCGAGGGCGAACTGGCATGGACAGATGAGACGCGAAAAATAGGGGGTTTACGATTCACTGCGCTACCCGCAGAAGCTCGGCAGCAAGTCCGCAATTGGATAAGTGAAGCTGCAACGCGCCTTGCCGCTGACCAGGGCTTCGCCGCGACAGTTCCGCTGCGCGCATTTGCCGCACCTGGTGCTGGCCGACCGGACACGAAGGTTCGCAGTGGTTCTCCGCTTGCCGTGGTTTCGACCAAGGTAAAAGTGCCGCGAATGGGCGGCTTCTTTGGCGGTTTGGCCATTGGGCTTCTCGTTTCGCTACTTGTGGCAGCCGCATTCCTGTTTAAAGCCCATCGTCGCGAACTCGGTGAGTCGCTCATCAAGTGGGGGCAACGATTGGCGGCAAAACCCCAAGCGCTGACGCAAACGCCCGCGTCAGGAACTGTCTCGCCGGAACCTGCGCAGAGTCGGGTTCTTCGGCACGAAAAGCTCCCGCGGCAGCCCTTGGCAGACGGGGCCAATTCTCAACAAGCGAAGCTCAAACCCGCAGCACTGCCTCCCGCTGCGCTCACCATTTCCGGTGGCCGTGTCCCTGCGGGCCGCGCTGCTGCCGCGGCTGCGGCGATTTCGCCAACCCCTCCGACCAGCTTTTTGCCCACGATTTCGGTCGTGCCCAACACCAACCTCATTCCGGGTACAACCGCGACGGCTGTCCCGCAGCTGGCACCAGCGAACCATCGTGATGGTCATGCGGAAGCTTCTCGAGTAGAGAATACCGGTTCAAATTCGGGAATGTACTTTGAAATCGGCAAATTCAAGGACGAGCTCGGGGCTCGCAACACGACCAACGAACTGGCGCAACTCGGGTTTCATGCCTCCATTATTCAGAAAGGCCGTCTTTGGACAAATTCCTACTACGTACTAGTGGGCCCCTATGGTGACGACGAACAGGCCGCAGCACACAAGAATTTGGTATCGCTCGGTTTTAACCCGCGAGCTTTCGAAAGGGGCTCCCGCAACTTCGGGGTCTATGGTGCGTGCGATGCCATCCGCCGAATGTTACGTTCTGGGCTAAACACATCGCACCTGCCTGCGGGCGATTGCACCATCAGGTGGGAATCGTACAGCAGTCATGCGATTGTGAAATTTGTGCACGACAATGCCGTTGTTGCGACCGCCAACGGGAAATGGGTGAAAGCAGGCGTCACGCACGAGTGGGATGCGCTTGTATATAGAAGGAATGAAGACGGATCGCGGACCCTCCTTGAAATTCAATTTGCTGGTACGAGTAACACCCTCGTGTTTGGCAAATCATCCTGATCGACATTCCGAGGACCGTTCGGCCAGGGTGCTTGCCTCGCAAAGAACCGATGCTTTGGCGATCGAGCGGCGACTGAAATCTCATGAGCGGCCTCGTTCTGGTCCCCGGAGTTGAAGTTCAGTTTTTGCTCCCGCGACGGTTCTCGGCCGCGCAAGATGGCCCAGGGCAATGCGCTAATGCACGCTGGCGTGGCATGTGGTACAGAGGGTAATCAGGTTCTGCTCGCAATCGTTGCCGGACTGGCTGCGAAATTCCTTGTGATGAACCTCAAGATGTGACGTTGTGCCGCATGCTTGGCATCTCCAGCCATCTCGTCGCAGCACCTGGTTGCGAAGCTCTTCATACAGCTGGGGAGCAAGGCGGAGGCGAGGATGCTTGGGCTGGGCTTGGTTCACG
>QIAR01000173.1:0-18368 GCA_003225595.1 Acidobacteriota bacterium
CAGCGAACCGATTCCGATCGGCAGAAAGGCAAAACCCATATAGGTGCCCTGCTGGCCCGGAGGCGCAAGGCGAGAAATGTATTCGTAGTAGCGCGGCGATTGCGTGATCTCGCCCAGCGCGACCACAATTAGCGCCACAATGGCCATAAAAACCGTGGGATAAACACTCAGGATGATCCATGCCACCCCGGTAACCAGCGTCCCTAGCGTGATTGCACGGAACGCCGGCATCTTCTTCGTAAGAAAACTCACGGCCATCTGCAGGGCGATCACCGTCAGCGGGTCGGTTATTAGAATCAGTTCCGTATCAGCGCTCGGATCGATGTAATTGTGAATGTAGAGCGGCAAGGTGATGAATTCCTGCCAGAAAACGATCCAGTATCCCGAGAAGATCAACAGAAAGAGCATGAACCGCGGGTTCGAGAGGATGGTCGCGAAATTCCTTGCCGCCTGGCCGAGGCTGACGGTCTGCGTCTCACCTGAATACCGCGGCTCTTTAAAGAACAGCAGCACTGCAAAGAACATCGCAAACACACTGAGCGCAGCCACTCGAAAAACATTTTCCACACTCAAATGCCGGTGCACCCAGGAGGCGACATAGGGTCCAGCAGCGCTGCCGACGTTTACCAGCGTGTAGTAGATCGAGTAGCCAATCGAGCGGACATTTTCTTTGGACGCGCGCGCGGTAGTGCCGACCACGCAGGGCTTCACCAGCGCGATGCCCAAGGCAGGAAGCATGAGGACGAATGTCACCAGCACGATCAGAGGCATGGCATTGCGCACAGGAGCAAGCCATGGTGCTCCCAGTGATCCAAGCAGGAAGTAAGAGCAACTCAGAATCAGGTAGGCGAGCGAAAGAGAGCGGCGGAAGCCCAGCCGGTCGGCAAGAGTTCCGCCAAACGCCGCCAGGAACCACACCAGCCCTCCGAACAGCCCGGTCAGGCTGCTGGCTTGCTCGACGCGAAAGTTCAAGGTCTCGTGAAGATAGCGCGCGAGCGATGCGAAAGCGGCATAGTAGGAAAGCCGCTCGAACAGTTCGCTGATATTGGCGACCCAGAATGGACGCTCGAAGCCAGTGCGAATCTCATGCAATCGTTCGCTAAGACTCAAAAATGACTCCTGTTGGCCGGTCCTTGGGTTATGTCTATCACTTTGTCATCCTAGGCGCAGACCTGCCATTCGCAAAAGAGCGGCAACTGCATCGTGGCTGTGGAGTCTGCCACATCTTTAATTCGCTTGTCATGCGTCTTTGATTCACTTGTCATCCCGAGCGATGACCGAGCCGCGCTCGCGCGGTGAGGACAAGCCGAGGGACCTTGTGTTTTTCAGCCAAAGCACTCAGGGAGTACTCAACCGCTTCCGCAACTCCTCAGCTGTCAGCCCCGCAACGCGGATTACCTTTCTTCGGCTGGTTTGGCCGGACGCTATGGTAACGGACGAACGTGGAACCTTCAAAAGATTTGCGAAGAATTCGATGCAGGCCTCATTAGCGCGGCCTTCGACAGGCGGAGCCATCAGAGAGAGCTTCAGCGCCTCGCCGAGTTCTCCGGTGATGGCGTTCTTCTTCGCGCGGGGCTGGACTTTGACGGCGAAGACGCCGCCTGACTCACACTCACGGATTGGAATCATGGAATGGCTTTCACCACGGACTCACCGAGGCAGCAGATAACTTCCAAAACACCAAGTATCGGTGCTCCTCTGTGCCCTCTGTGGTTAAGTTGTCCCTTTCTCCATCTCTGTGCTCCTCTGTGACGCCCTCTGTGGTTAAGTTGTTATCCTTTCTCCATCTCTGTGCTCCTCTGTGCCCTTTGTGGTTAAGTTCTCGTTCTTTCTCCAAAAATTGCCGTCCCCACGCGCACGCATGTCGAGCCTTCGTCGATCGCGACTTCGAAATCGTGCGACATGCCCATCGACAGCGTGTCCATGTTGATTCCCGGCAATTTTCGTGCCCCGATCTTATCCCGCAGCTCTCGCAATTTCCGAAAATAGGGTCGCGCCTGCTGCGGGTCTTCGGTGAACGGAGGAATGGTCATGAGGCCATGGATGGCGAGATGTTCGAGTTGCGGCGCGGCCTCAAGAATCTGTTCCAGCTCGGGCTTGTCCGGCGCGATGCCACTTTTCGCTTCCTCACCGCCAAGGTTGAGTTCAATCAGGACCGCCAACTTTTTACCGATTTTCTGGGCCGCAACGTTCAACTTTTCTGCAAGCTTCAGTGAATCCACAGAATCCACGGCCGAAAACAATTCCACCGCCTTTGCGGCCTTGTTAGTTTGCAGATGTCCGATCATGTGCCATTGGGCCTCGCGCAGCTCGCGCACTGCCTCTGCCTTGGTGGCAAATTCCTGCACCCGATTCTCGCCGAAAATCCGCATACCGGCCTCATATGCTTGACGAATGTGCCCGGCTGGAAAAGTCTTGCTGACGGCCAGGAGAGCGATCTCTTGCGGATTGCGTCCGGCGCGCCGAGCGGCAACGGCAATACGATCATGGACATGGCTGATGTTTTCAGCAATCGACATGGAAAGAATTTAACCACAGAGGGCACAGAATCACAGAGGACTGCGGGGAAAATGCAGAACTAAGAAGCAGAATGCAGAATGAACGCTGAGCGTCGGTTTGATTTCTGCATTCTGCCTTGTAACTTCTGCTTCTACCTTCTAACTTCTGCCTTCTAACTTCTGCAGTCTGGCTTCACATGATCGCCGTCGGCGGGGCCGGGTCTTCCGGACGGCCCGCATTTGCCAGCGGCACACGGATCATGACCAACGCCAGGATCACCAGCACGATGAATCCCGAAATCGTAGCAGGATGCGTGAAGATGACCGGCAACGGCTTGTTGAAAAAATAGAACGCCGCTACAACCAGCCCAAGGATCGCCTCTCCCGCGATGAAGCCGGATGCCGTCAGCACTCCGGCATTCTCCACCCGAGCTTTCTGCGCAGCGTTGAAGCCGCGCTTGTCGCGCATTTTGTCGGTGAGCCAGCGAATGACGCCGCCGACGAAGATGGCAAACGTAGTCTCCAGCGGCAAGTACATGCCGACGGCGAAGAGCATGACGCTCTTTACTTCCAGCAGGATCATGGCGAATCCCATCAGAATTCCCGCCCCTACCAGCGGCCAGGGCATATTGCCACCCACGATGCCCTGCGCCAGCGAAGCCATGAGGCCGGCCTGCGGCGCTGAAAGCTGGGGATCACCAAAGCCGATTCCGCCGCGGTTGATGTTGCCCTGATGCAGGATCAGCAGCGGAAAATAAAGGGCCGCACTCGCCACCAGAATTCCCAGGAAATCGCCGATCTGCATCTTGGCCGGAGTGCCGCCGAGGATGTGGCCGACCTTGAGGTCTTGCAGCATCTCGCCCGCAACCGCCGATGACACACAGACCACTGCGGCCACGCCGAGCACGGCCGCCACACCGCTAATGCCGGAAACGCCAATGGCAACCATCAGCAGCGCTGCAATGATGAGTGTGCACAGGGTGAGACCGGAGACCGGGTTGTTGGAGGAACCGATGAGTCCGACGAGATTCCCGGATACTGCGGCGAAAAAGAATCCGACCACGATCATGACCAACGCCGCCACGACGCCGCCGCTGAGGAGGCCGGAAAAATAGGTGTAAAGAAGGACCATACAGAAAAACGCTGCAGCCAACCCGGGAAAGACTACCTTACCGCTCAGATCGCGCTCGATGCGATTGGTGGCAGTGTGTGCCGCGGCTGATTTCTTCAGATCGGAGATGGCCCGCTTCATGCCCAGCCCGAGACTCTTGCGCATGCGGAACAGGGTCCAACCCGCGCCTACCAGCATCCCTCCTACAGCGATCGGACGCACGATGAATCGCCACACAGCATTGGGCACGTTGCCTTCGCTGCCCGCGGGCAGCACGGATTGCAGGTTTGGACCGAGAAAATAAATGATGAGCGGGACCAGCAGGCCCCAGGCGACAACGCCGCCGGCAAAGTTCAACGCGGCCAAACGCGGTCCGATGATATATCCCACACCGAGGTAAGCCGGGCTGATGGCCGGGGCCTGAAAAGTTGTGACGCCGCCCACGTTTACGGTCTGAGCGATCTGCGCGCTCCCCAGCCGCAGAACGCCTCTGCCTGTCTGGCCCACGTGGATCACGAAGGCTTTGCTGGCATTGAACAGCTGAAACGAACCGAGCAGGAACACCAAACCGCCGAATCCCATGTTGTAGAAGAGCAACTTGGCTGCCTGCGCGCCTTGCTGCCCGGCCTTGTGAATCTGCGATGCTGCCACCGACTCGGGAAAGGGGAGTTCCGGGTCCTCGACCATCACTCGGCGCAATAGAGTCACGAACAGAATGCCCAGGGCGCCGCCAACAGCCATCAGTGCCGCTGATTTCCAATATGCCTCATGAAACCCGAACGACTTCCAGGCTCCAGAAATTACGAATGCGGGGAGGGTGAACACGGCACCTGCCGCGACCGACTCGCCGATCGATCCCACGGTTCGCGCGATGTTTTCTTCGAGCAACGAGCCTTTCATCATACGCAGCAATGCCATCCCGATGACGGCTGCCGGGTAGGTTGCCGCGATGGTCATGCCAGCTCTTAAGCCGAGATAGGCATTGGCCGCCCCCAGGATTACGGTCATGACCAGCCCTATCAACACGGCGCGGAAAGTAAACTCCCTCATCTCCATGTTCTCGGGCACGTAGGGCCGGTACTTCTTGTCAGCCTCGGCTGCGTTCACCGTGGTTTGTGTGCTCATGGATGGAAACCCTCGTAAGTGATTAGTAGCACACCTCTCGGACGGCGCACGTTAGCATGCGCCATGCCGGGTTTACAAGTACGATGCTCACCAAGGCCTTTGGGACAAAACCTGGGGTGTCCCTTTTTCAAAACTTTTAGAGTAAGCCTTTCCTAACACTTGGGTTAGAATACCCGTATCGAAGGAAATTGTGAGGTGTGAATTGCGGGAAGCACTTACCGACCGAGAGTACTGGGTCCGGAACCTGAGGCAATTCAGGTGCCCTGATTGCGGTAGTCTTGTGGGGTACCGTTCCCGTCGCCGGACCATGGCGGAGAAATATATCCTGCCGCTGCTGCTGCTGCAACCGGTGCGTTGCGGGGATTGTTTTTGCCGGTTCTATCGTCCCGTATCCGTGCAGGTACGGGAACGCAAAGAACTTGGGCACAGGGAATCCGAGATTAAAATCCCGCAGTCGCCGCAAACTGGTAGCCGCGTTGCGTGATGCCGGCGGCCCCCGTTATACTGAGTAGAATTCGTCCGACTGGTGCGCAAATGTGATAGCCGGGCGACAGGAGGGTAGTCTTCAGCAGTAGCCAGGAGCTAAATCGGGCTGCCACGGTCAAAGGTGGAGGCTTGTCTTTTGTCTCGTTGGCTGGTCAAGCCGCAGAAAGCCTGTTCGCTGTCCTGTTCCCTTCCGATTGCCGTTTTTGCGGCGCTCCCCTGATCAAGATTTCCCGTCTGCCAGTTTGTGAGGAGTGCTTGTTTGCCATGCGGCCAATCGTGGGTGGAGTGTGCTCCATCTGCGGCGAGGGACTGGTGAGCCCGAGCGCGTTCTCGGGAGAGCACAGTGAGCCGCGCTGCGGATTATGCCGCCGCCTGGAGCCTCCATTTGCCAAAGCGGCAGCCTACGGGAGCTACGATGGCGGTCTGCGCGAACTGATCCACCTGCTGAAATATGAACAGGTGCGGCCGGCGGCGAACGTCCTGGGACGCATGTTGTCCGAGGTTATTGGAGGATTGAAGCCCTCTTTCGGGGATGACTCCGTTGTCGTGATTCCTGTTCCGCTGCATCCTGGCAAGCTGCGCCAGCGGGGCTTCAACCAGGCGGAACTGATCGCGCGGGCTACGCTGAAGCTGAAGCCTGCGGGCGAGCAGTTGATGCTGAATAGCGCAGTGCTAGGGCGACGACGCGATACCCAATCGCAAACCGGGCTTAGCAGTCATCAGCGTCGGGAGAACATCCGCGGCGCATTTTTCGTCACCAGGCCTCGTGACGTGGAGGCTCGCGAAGTCCTGCTGGTTGACGATGTTTTCACAACCGGAACCACGGTCTCGGAGTGCGCACGTGTGCTGCGGCGTGCCGGTGCGGCTCGCGTTTGGGTGGCCACGGTTGCTCGTACTCTGAAGATCAACACCCAGCACGCCGTGCCCGATCAGGACGAAGAAAGCCGGTTGGCCATGGCGGCTCACGGATAATGCAGTTCTATGTCAGGGAAGCTTCACAATTCGATTCGTATGCACGCCAGCGCGCCTGTGTTGGTGGCGGGAGCACACCAAGCAACTGATGGGCATGCTCTGCACACGCCGGTGCTGGTGCTCAACGCGTCCTATGAGCCGATCAATGTTTGCGCAGCGCGACGCGCTATTGTGCTGGTGCTGAAGGGCCTCGCCATGACGGAAGAAGAAAACGGTCACTTCCTTCATGCCGCGCGCCTGGCGGTTCGCGTGCCCTCCGTGATTCGTCTGCTCGAATACCGGCGCATTCCGCACCAGACGCGCGCCCTGTCGCGGAAGAACATCCTACTGCGTGACCGCAACAGCTGCCAGTATTGCGGGACTGTGCTGCCATCGGGCGAACTGACCTTGGACCACGTGATTCCGCGATCGCGGGGCGGATCGTCCACCTGGGAGAATCTAGTGGCGTGTTGCCATCCCTGCAACCGGCAGAAGGGCAACCACCTGGCCGCGGAAGCCGGGATGAAGCTTATGCGCGAACCGCGCGCATTCAATCTTCACACCAGCCGCCACATCATGCGTCTGATGGGCCGCTCGGACGACAGGTGGCGGAAGTATCTCTTCTACTGAGCCCATGTTCACCCGTCACGTACGTCACCCACTTCCTCATCCTGAGTGCCCTCTTATGTTTCGCTTGCAAAACGTAAGACAAGCGAAGGATCTATGCGTTCCCTGCCTAGGTTCTTTCGGACTCACGGAAGACGCTTTCCCGTAAGAGCCCAAATTAATCAACGGCAGCAATAAGTCATCGCGGGGCGTTTCTCTGTCGGCGCCATCCCTCTGTGGTAGATTTTAATTTCGCTCATGAAACACATCGCTGATTGGGCTCTAAACATTTCCAACCAACGTGGCGCGTTCTATGCAGTGACCGCAGCCGCGCGCTTGCGACAAAGAACGGCAAGATCAGCCACGCCTCCGACGGCGAATCGCTCGGCATAGGCATTCGCGTGCTCGCTGACGGAGCCTGGGGATTCGCCGCTTCCGATGACCTCAGCCGTGCTGCGGTCGAAGGCACCGCCGCGCGTGCGGTGGCAATCGCCAAAGCGTCGGCTAGAGTGAAGCAGCAAGACGTCCGCCTCGCGCCGGAAAAGCCGGTCACCGCTGAGTGGACCACGCCTTGCCAGATCGAGCCGTTCACGATTTCTGTGGCGCAGAATATCGACTTGCTGTTCAAGATCGACTCTGAGCTGCGCTCGGTGGCGGGCGTCACGATGGCTGAGACCAACATGAACTTCCGACGCGAGGAGCAGTGGTTGGTCTCCTCCGAGGGCGCGAACATTCACCAGACGAAGTATTCAACCGGCGTTGGTTACGCAGCGCACGCGTTCGCGGGCAGCGAGATTCAGAAGCGCTCGTATCCGACTTCGTACGGCGGACAGTGGCAGAACAAAGGCTACGAATTAATCCACGAACTCAAGCTGGTAGAGAATGCGCGTCGCATCGGCGAAGAGGCCGTTGCCCTGCACAAAGCTGATCAGTGTCCGGAAGGCACATTCACGATCGTTTTGGACGATGCGCAGCTCGGACTTCAGATCCACGAGTCGATTGGACATCCGATTGAACTCGATCGCGTGCTGGGCATGGAAGCTAATTTCGCCGGCACGTCTTTCCTCACGCTCGAGAAGTTGCGCAAACTGCGTTATGGCAGCGATCTGGTGAATGTTGTCGCCGATGCGCGCCAGGAGCACGGTCCGGGTCTTGGTACCTTCGGCTTCGACGACGAGGGTGTTCCCGCGCAGTGCACGCCGATTATTACGAACGGCCTGTTCACTGGTTACCTCAGCTCCCGTGAGACCGCGCATGCCATTGGCGCGGATCGTTCAGGTGGAACGCTGCGCGCGGAAGGCTGGAATCGACTGCCAATTATTCGTATGACCAACGTCAGCATTTTGCCGGGCGAGGAGCCGCTAACCTTGGAACAGCTCATTGCCGATACTGATCAGGGGGTCTTCATGCAGACCAATCGCTCATGGTCAATTGATGACAAACGCTACAACTTCCAGTTCGGATGCGAGATCGGATGGGAGATCAAGAACGGCAAGCGCGTGCGCATGCTGAAGAATCCGTCGTATTCAGGAATCACCACCGAGTTCTGGAACTCGCTGGATGCCATTTGCTCGCGCGATGAGTGGACGCTGTGGGGAACTCCCAACTGCGGCAAAGGCCAGCCACAGCAGGTAATGGGTACGGGGCACGGAGCTGCACCAGCTCGTTTCCGCGACATCAGGGTAGGCTCGGCTTACAAGGGCAACTGAATGGCCGCAGACACACCCTTCGACTACGCTCAGGACAGGTTCCGACACGGAGAAAGCTAAGAGCTAGAAGCTAAGAGCTAAATGCTAAATCGGAACAAAGCCGCCGATGTCTTCGACCGCATCCAAAGATATTCCACCGCCGACGAGGTTGAAGCCCTCTTCTACGCCGGACACTCATCTCTAACTCGCTTTGCCAATAACACGATTCATCAGAACGTAGCAGAAGAGAACTCAGTGGTTTCGGTACGCACCGCGTTCGGCGAGCGAACGGCGCGTGCCACAACCAACAAACTCGATGAGGAGAGCCTTAAGCGCGCTGTCAAGTCGGCTGAGGACATCGCGAGAGTCCAGCATCCCGATCCGGAGTTACTCGCAATGCCTGCAAGCGGAGGCAAGAACTATGGCGCCATCCCTAGCCGCCATTTTGACGAGACTGCTGCCATCACACCCGAGCAGCGTGCCGAAGCCGTCCAGAAGGTTGTCTCTGTAGCGCGGAAGCAAAAGCTCACGACCGCGGGGATTTTTTCGACCGCAGAATTAGTCGAAGGGATTTTCAACTCACGTGGCCTCAACGATTGGCACACGCAGACTTCTTCGGACATCTCGGTCACGATGTTGGCGGCGGATTCCTCCGGCTGGCAAAAGGCAAACTCGCCTAACGTTGCCCACCTTGACGCGGTCGCCCTGGCGGAAATCGCTGCCCGTAAGGCGGTGGAATCCGCTAGCCCGCGGGAGATTCCAGCAGGCAAATACACGGTAATACTGGAGCCTGCAGCCGTGCTCGACATCGTGGGTTTCATGTTCTTCGATTTCGGAGGGCTCGCAATCCTGGACCAGCGCTCCTTTCTGAACAATCGCGTGGGCACGAAAATATTCGGCGAGAACATCAATATTTCCGATGATGTCGGCCACCCGTTACAGTCGGGCGTGCCCTTTGACGGCGAAGGGATGCGCCGTCAACGCGTGCATCTGGTTGAGGGTGGCGTGGTGAAACGGTTGGTGTACGCACGAGCCACGGCCGAAAAAATGAAGAAATCGGAACACAGAGATAAGGTCGGTGTTGTCGAGCCGACTGGTCACGGCTTTCCCATCCCTAATGAGATGGGCGAGGCGCCGATGAATATTGTTTTCGGTGCCTCGACGGATCCTAAGACAGTCGATCAGATGATCGCTTCGACGGAACGCGGCCTCCTGGTCACCCGTCTCTGGTACATCCGTGAGGTTGATCCATATGAAAAGATCCTCACCGGCATGACCCGCGATGGAACGTTTTATGTGGAAAACGGAAAGCTCCGCGAGGGCGTGCGCAATTTTCGCTTCAACGAAAGCCTGATTCACATGCTCTCGAACGTCGAAGAAATGGGAACACCGGTCCGCGCCAGCGGCGAAGAGTCTTTCGATATGGTGGTCCCAGCCATGAAGGTGCGCGACTTCAACTTTACAGAGGTGACGAAGTTCTAAAAGCAGCACTTCGGCATTTAGCCGCTCATTTAGCCAAGAGGCGTTCGGTATCAACGTCTTGAACTAAAGAAGTAAGCATTCACATGTGCACATTCCCTTAGGGGTGAATGCTAACTGCTAAGTGTTCTGCCACGGCCCTCACCACGGCTTCTGCATCTGCCCCCAATCAACTGACTGTTAAGAGGTTAGGGGCTAAGAACTCCATGACTTCGGTAACTTTCCCCGCTTGATTCTGAGGTGTAAGCTGCCTTCGAAATGTCCAAAGATGGTCAATCAGAAACCTGCGGGGGCCAGAAGGAAGGTTCTTCCCCTGTGGTGTCACGGGAACCAGCCAAGCCGTCAGTTCGCGAAAACGATACGGGGCACAAACCTTACAAGGACATGCAGAGCGCGCCACGCTTTCCCTTGAAGCTGCCGGTCGCTGTAAGAGCGGATTCCGGCAAACGCCTTACGGAAACCAAGAACATCTCAGCGAATGGCGTGTTATTCCAGGTAGACACGGATATGCCAGTGGGTTCCATCGTGGACTTCACGATCTCTCTGCCCGCCGATGTCGTAGGGTCAGATACGGACGTGCTGCTCGATTGCAAGGGCAGAGTGGTGCGCAATTTCGAAGATGGTGGCCGCCGGGGCGTGGGCGTGGTCATCGACGAATATCACTTTGAGCGTAGCTAAAGCGCAAGGAAACTGATGGCAATTATGTCAGTCGAGCTGGAAGACAATCTGGACCAGCCGCACGAGGGCGACCACAACGGGCAACCCATTCGTGTGATCCTGGCCGATACCCAGGCAATCTTCCGTGCGGGGCTGCGCAAAATTCTTGCTCTGGAAGACGATTTTCGGGTGGTTGGACAGGCGGAAACTCTGGTTCAGACCGTCTCGGCGGCCAATAAATTCTCCGCAGATGTCCTGATGTTCGAGGCCTCTTTGGCGCCGAATCCGGTAGAAGTTGTGTCCGACCTGCTGCGGCAATGCGCAAATTGCAAGCTGGTAGTGGTCATCCAGGAGCCCAACGAGGAGCTGACGCTAGAGCTGTTCCGCCGGGGAGCGCACGGTATCGTGTCGCGCGACGTTGAGCCGGAGCTTCTGGTGCAATGCTTGCGCAAAGTAGCACGGGGAGAACCGTGGTTGGACACTCAGGCAGTGAACTGGGTGCTGGAATCCTATCGCACGCAAGCAACCAGGCCTGTCGCGCCGCGAAGCAAAGTTCAGCTTACTCCCAAAGAATCGGTCATCGTTTCCTGCGTTACACAGGGCATGAAGAACAAAGAAATTGCTTCGCGAGTGGGCACGACCGAGCAGGTAGTGAAGAACTACTTACGCAAAGTGTACGACAAGCTCGGGGTTGCCGACCGGCTGGAACTGGCACTCTATTGCCTGCACAATCGAGTTCTCGAAAACGCCCCCAAGCCGGGTGTACCTGCGGTCCCATCCTCTGGGAACGGCGGAACAGCGGGAGCCGCGTCCCCCGTGCCTCCTCCTCCGGCCTCGGCAGTAAAACGTTCCTAATTTACCGCCTCTAGTACAATCTCTTGCGCGTCGCTGCCGGTCTGACTGGTGTCTGACGTGTGGAAATCAGATGATATTGGTCACGGGTCTGATTGGCGGCGCAATATACAAAAATCAATTTACAGAGAGGCTACGGGTGAAAGGCGACGCGAAAATTATTGCATTGCTCAACCAGGTGCTGAAAGCGGAACTCACTGCCATCAACCAATACTTCCTGCACGCAGAGATGTGCGAAAACTGGGGCTACGAAAAGCTGGCCAAGCACACGCGGGACGAATCGATTGAGGAGATGCAGCATGCGGAAAAACTGATGGAACGCATTCTGCTCCTCGACGGCACTCCCAATATGAGTGACTACTTCAAGATTAATATAGGCCAGAACGTGAAGGCGCAATTGCAGAACGATCTGAACCTGGAGTATGAGGCGGTGAAGCGCCTGAACTCCGGGATCCAGACGTGCGTGCAGGCGGGTGACAATGGGTCACGCGAGTTGCTGAAAGAGATACTTGTGGACGAGGAAGTGCATATTGACTGGTTGGAAGGCCAACTGCACGCTATCGATGAGATGGGGATAGAGAACTATCTGGCACAGCAGTTGTATAAAAAGGAAGACGCCTAAGACTCTAATCAGACGACGGTGCAACAAGTTAATAAAGCACACTGGCTTTTCATTCTTTGCCTCGCGGTGATCGCTGAATCGATTCCCGCCTTCTGCCGCCAGCCTGCTGTCACATCCGCGGTCTCGACTTTCGAGCCGGCACCCTGGCTTGAGGACTTCCATCAACTTCTCCGGGAAATGTCCTCCCACTACGCCAATCTTGACTGGGCAATCGAATAGCGCCGCATGGACCTTCCCAAGCTGCGGGTTGAAACCGAAGCTGCGCTCCAGCAGGCCCGCGTTGCGGCCGACGCTCGCCGCACTCTCGATCACTTTGTTGATTCCTTCGGCGATGGACATCTCGAACTGAACTGGCCCAAGGGGGATTCGCAAGCGCCGACGGCTGCCGATCATGCTTCACTCTGCGAGCGTTTGGGCTACAAGGGGCGACGGAAAGCATGGATCGATTTCTCACTCCTGCCACAGTTTTCTCCGCTGCCCACTGAAGACGGAGTGTTTTTTTCAGGAGGGTTGCTCAAGCTGCCTTCCGGCAAGACCCTCGGCATCGTCCGCATTGGCGTGTTCAGTGAAAAGGCGTATCCCGAAGCCTGCCAGCAGGCGGTACAGGAACTAAATATGCCTGACAATGCAAATTGCGGCGATGAGTGCGCGAAGAAGATCGAGATCCGCACCGCCAATCTGCTCACTGCGGCGCTCACGGCCAGCGCTGAAGAGCTGCGTCGCGCCGGTGCTGCGGCGCTGCTCGTTGATATCACCCATAATGGCGGCGGCTCCGACTGGGTGGAAGCCGCGCCGCGGGCACTCAGCTCCAAGCCACTTCGCGATCCCCGGCTGGCCTTCATTAAGAATGAGCACTGGACCACCCAGCTCGAAGATGCGCTTAAGGAGGTTGACACAGACCTCAACAACCATCGCGGACCCAACCAGCTTCTGCGTAATGCTGCTGCAACCCTGGAACGGGCAATTGCTGCCAGCAAGCGGCCTTGCAATCCCGAGGAGGCATGGACAACGGGCAAGGTGGATTGCTCACTTCTGGTGAAGGATCTCCTGTTCGCCTCCGGCGTGTTGTCCTATGCGCCGCCCGGTAGCTTTACCGGATTGGAGTCACGCACCACGCTCTTCCATCCTGCTCGCTATGCATATACGGAAAAGCGCAACCGTCTCCCACTCTACGTTCTGGTCGATAGCGACACATGGTCTGCTGCCGAATACTTTGCTGCGCTGCTACAAGATAATAAAGCAGCCACGATTGTTGGCGAACTCACCGGAGGCGCCGGCTGCGGCTACACCAACGGTGGCATACCCACCGAACTTAAAAATTCAAAAGCTGAAATCAAAATGCCCGATTGTGTGCGCCTGCGTGCCGATGGTTCCGATGAAGTGAACGGAGTTACGCCAGACGTTCCGGTTCCGTGGGCCCACCGGGATTCTCCCTTCCAGCGTGCCCAGAAGTTGTTTAACGTGCTGCGATCATTGCGCTAGTCGCGCTCGTGAGCAGCTACTCTGAAGTAACAGCAGTAGGCATTCGGAATCTATATCCTGATTAGTTCACCAGAACTGTTTGCCGTGTTCTTTAGGCACGGGAGAAAGCTCGGTTGGGATTTTCTGTGCGGTGAACAGATGGGACACCAACACAGTAGCCAGGACGGACTGATAACCGTAGTAAGGATAAGCTCAACCGTATACAAGCTGTCACCTTTGGGATGCTCCGAAAGGTAGTGCCGGATTCTCAGAAAACCCAGTGTTCATGCACCTTTTAGAGCATACTTTCTTCTTTGGCCAGCGAAATCCATGAATAATGCAGGCTAAGGCGCTTTGCCGATCCACCACAGGACTCTGCCAATGACGCGCCAGGCACGATCTGTGCCCAGGGCCATGGATTCATATTCTCGATTTTCGGGCTCGAGCACCTCCACACCACGATAGCGGCGAAATCTGGAAATAGAGAGGCCTTTATCCTCATTCCAGACGACAACAAGTTTGCCGTCGAGTTCAGAACGATCGGTTTGCGAGTAGTCGACCGCCACGATATAGCCATCATGGATCAGAGGACCCATGGAGTGTCCTTTCACCCGAAGGCACGTGGTATAGGCAGGATTGGGACACCACTCCGACGGCGCCGCAATCATGTCCTCCGCATGAACTTGGTCGAGATCGAGGGTTTTATCTCCGCTTTCGCCGTGAGTGGCGGCATGAATTCTCAAGAGAGGAATCGCGACCAATCGGGTGCTCTTGGGAACGTGCTTTTTGGTTCCGCTACCGGCTACCACAATATCCAGATTCGGGTAGGCAGCGGTTCGGAGCCGTTTGCTCTGCGTATCGGGCATGACACGCATAAGATCAGAACTCTGCAATCCGGCGCGTCCCCAGAAAAACCAGCATTCGGCATCGCCGGAGAGGTTGCCGAGCTGAATGTAGTAGTCTGCCGAGGGCTCCAGCATGCCACGCTCCCATCGGGAGATGGTCATGGCGGAACAACGCAGCCTGCGCGCCAACTCCATCTGGCTGAGGCGGTGGCGCTGGCGTAGCGAGGCGACTCGCTGAGCCCAGTCGGGAACGCTATTTTGTCTTCGAGCCATTTGGAGCTTGCTTTCTGTAACCAAAAGGATATAACATGCCGGTTACGTTGTCACGGTCTGGGACTCCTTTTTCTAAGGATCGAGACAACTGAAAGGTTGTCATGAATCGTGACGATCGTAATGTTAACACGTTCCCGACTAGTCTGCCTTCACTTTTTAGAGGGCTCTATAGCCGGGTAGCGGAAAAACTGGATATAGACCCCTCCTATGTGAGTCGGGTGGCCCGCGGCGAGCGGAATTCCGACACCATTGAGGAGGCACTTGCGGCTGAAATCCGACGTATCTCGAAGTTGGCCAGCAGGAACGGACACCTGGGTAGACTGGCGAGTGGGAATGGACACCTAGGCAGACTGGCGAGCAAGAATTCGGGAAGACGAGGAAAGAAAGTCGCAAGCGCCAAAAAGTCCCGCTAATCTGCCAGGATTAGTCCCCAAAGTTATGGCCCAGATCAGCACTTAGGCATTGCCGCGTCGAGGATGCCTGCTTGATTTCGCTACTCTCAACTGGCCCCAGTTTGGCTGTCTGACTTGGCCCCACCTTAAGCGATAGATCGCCCTATCCTGTGCCTGCCAGCCGGGACGGGGAGAGCGATGGACAGGAGACGCAAGGTGGAACTGTTTGAACAGATCAGGGGGAGTACCGCTTTGGGGTAGGGACGGTCCGAGGCGTGGCGAAGAAGTTCGGGGTGCATCGGCGGATGGTGCGGCAGGCGGTTGCAAGCGCGATTCCACCGGAGCGCAAAGTTCCGGCGCGGGCCAGGCCCAAGCTGGAGCGGTGAAGGAGTTCATTGACGAGATTCTGCGAGCGGACCAGCAAGCTCCGCGCAAGCAGCGGCACACGGGGCACCACATCTGGGCGCGGATTTGCCGGGAGCGGCCGGAAGTGACAGTGGCCGAGTCCACGGTACGCCACTACGTCGCACGCCGCAAGCAGGAACTGGGGCTAGTGGCGCGGGAAACGTTCGTGCCGCAGGTTTACGACTGGGGCAGCGAAGCGCAGGTGGATTGGTACGAAGCCCTCGCGGAAGTAATGGGCGAGCTACGCAAAGTGTTTCGGCGTTGCGCTACGACAACCTGAAGAGCGCAGTGAAGAGGATTCTGCGCGGTCATCAGCGGGAAGAGACTGAACGGCTGATCGCCTTCCGCTCGCACTGGGGTTTCGAGACGGAGTTTTGCAATCCGGCGCGGGGCAACGAGAAGGGCGGCGTGGTGGCGAAGTGGGCTACTTCCGCCGCAACCATCTGGTGCCTGTTCCGCGCGTGGAGAGCTTGGAAGAGTTGAACCAGCTTCTGCTCGCAGGCTGCCCCGCCGACGAGCAGCGGCGGATCGCGGGCAAGCCGCACACCGTCGGTGAGGCCATGCAGATCGAGCACGAACACCTGCTGCCCTTGTCTGCGGAAGGATTCGAGCTGGCTGAGACGAGTTTTTCCGGTCGTGGACGGCAAGGGCTGTGTGAAGGTGCGCACGAACTGCTACTCGACGCCGCTGAAGCCAGGCACGCGCACACAGGCGAGACTGTTGCCGGCCTATGTGGAGATTTGGCAGGAGCGGGAGTGTGTGGCGCGGCACGAGCGCAGCTTCTCGCGCTACGAGCAGGTGCTCGATCTGGAGCATTACCTCGATGTGCTGGAGCGGAAACCGGGCGCTCTGGCGGGATCGAGTCCGCTCCAGCAGTGGCGCGAACGCGGACGATGGCCAGAGAGCTTCGACCGTTTGTGGCAGAGCTTGCAAGAACGGCATGGCCGATATGAGGGCACGCGGGAGATGATCGACTTGCTCACGCTGGGCAAGCGGCACGGCTGGGATCGGTTGACGAAAGCCGTGCAAGAATCGCTCGCGCTCGGTTGCACGGATGCGGCCGCGGTGCGGCATCTGGTCACGACGAACGAACTCGTCCGCTCGCGGCCGGAGCCATTCGAGGTGAGCGGACTGGAACGTTACGACCGTCCGTTGCCCGAGATGCACGAGTATGACCTGCTGCTCAACAGCGGAGCGGTTGCCGGAGCGGAGGTGGCGCGATGAAGCAGCCCACGCAAGCTCTGGAACATGCCAGTGTGAGGCAGTATTGCAAGGCGCTGCGCATGCCGGTCACCGGGGCCAACTTCGTGCGATTGTCGGAGCAGGCGATCAAAGAACAGCGCAGTCACATCGGGTATCTGGAAGCCTTGCTGGCGATGGAAGCCGAAGAACGCGACCGCCACGCCATTCAAAAGCGCATTCGCGATGCCAAGCTGCCGCGGCTGAAGACGCTGGAAGAGTTCGACTTCAATCAGGCGCGGCAGATTCCGGCGGCGAAGATTCGTGAGCTGGCCGAAGGCGGCTACATCGAACGCGCCGAGTCGGTGGTGTTCATGGGCGAGTGCGGCACGGGCAAGACACACCTTTCGACCGGCTTGTGTGTGGCGGCGTGCCGCCAGAAACGGCGGGCGCGATTCACCACTGCCGCGAACTTGGTGAACGAACTGGTGGAAGCCCGGCAGCAGAACGCGGTCAAACGCGTGCTGGCTCGTTGGTTGCGGTATGACGTGATCGTGCTCGATGAAGTCGGTTACGTGCCGCTGGCTGACATCGGCGCGGAGTTTCTGTTCCAAGTGATCGCTGAGCGGGCAGAGCGGGCGGCACTGATCGTGACCACCAACTTACCATTCTCGGAGTGGACGCAGGCTTCCCGAACCCGCGCCTGCGCAAAGCCTTGCTGGATCGCATCACCGACCGGGCACACATCATCGAGACGGGAACCGAATCGTATCGTTTTCGCAGAACCTTGGAGGTACGGCAGAAAAAGAAAGCCTCGTAGCCTCAGGCATTTGTGAGCTTCTACAGAGCTAAGCCGAGGAAGGGACTCAGACGCCGTCCCTTCCTCGGCGCTCCGTCCCGGCTTAGGCCGGATCGCACTGCCGGTCAGGTCATTAGCAAGCTGGAGGAAAAAGACACTTATGACGTAGGTGGGGCCAAATCTGACGGCCACGGTGGGGCCAGATCAAGTTGCCAAAAGCACTTTCTGTCGGGCCTTTAAAAATTCCTGCGGAACTCACAAAACCCAAACCGTTGCAGTTGTTCCCGAAAGGTAGCGCGCGGCGGCAGCGGCGAGGCCAAGAGCTCGGAGATCAAAGCTTGTTCCGAGCGTTTGCTGGTTTTCGATTGGTCCACTGCCAAGGCTAGTGATCCTAGTTGCGATCCCGCAATTCGCACAATAAAATCAAGGTTGCCGTCATTCAAGAGGACAGAACGAAGGATTAAGTTGAAATCAGTCGGTATCTTTCCGACGTTGCTTCATATGCTCTGAGCGCGGCAAGTCCTGTGGACGGCAGATCCTCTGGACGCGCAAAATTGGTTGATGGGAGAGATGGCCGAGTGGCTGAAGGCGCACGCTTGGAAAGCGTGTATACGAGAAACCGTATCGTGGGTTCGAATCCCACTCTCTCCGCCAGCTTCTTTTCTTTCTTGCAATCACTTAGCTGAGGTCCGAGAGGGCACTAGGGGGCAATAAGGTTAAGTGTTAAGCACCAGGCGCACGATCTTGGCGTGGGCCTGCCGCTTCTGCTCGGTCATTGCCTGCGTATAGACGTTCATGGTCGTGCGTATATCCGCATGGCGCAGCAGTTCCTGTTGGACCTTCAGGTCTTCTCCGTTGGCCCGAAGAAGAGACGAGAAAGTGTGGCGGAACGTATGCCAGCCGATGTCCCCGAGGGCGGCTTTCCGTGCAGCAGGCTTG
>QIAR01000173.1:18416-18891 GCA_003225595.1 Acidobacteriota bacterium
GCCTTGGAAGGGGCTCGCAAAGACCCAATCTCCGGGTTGGGCAAATACGGTTCGCATCTTCCATCTCCACGCCATCTCGGCAAGCGTCGGATCTAGCGGTAGGCCTGCCCGGGAATACCGGGTTTTGACCTCATCCACCACGCCATCGATAATAGCGCGGCGTACCATGAGGGTCAGGCTCTCCCAGTTGAAGTCGCTCCACTGCAGAGCGAGAAGTTCACTGCACCTCAACCCCGTCGCCATATCCAGGATGACCATCGTCCGGAAAGGCTCTTCCGGGATCTCCTCGATGAGCCTCCGGCATTCGTCGATTGTCAGCACCCGCGGCTCCGTTTGGCGCTTACTCACGCCTCGGACCCGCACGAGCCGCATCGGGTTCTCGCCAATCCTGATGAGTTCCCAACGCATCGCGCAATTGAACGCTACCCGCATGACGTTATGGATCTGGCCCTTGGTCTTGCCGGCCAGGCACAAT
>QIAR01000173.1:18988-19473 GCA_003225595.1 Acidobacteriota bacterium
ACTGGCCCGTGGAGTGCCGCATGTGCGGCAGTTCCTCAGCCACGTATCGTTGTAGCAATCCCCCGAAAGTTGTGATCTGGGCTTTCGGATTGTCTGGGTTAATGGCAAACTGCCTGCGCTCGACCTCCATCCACGCGCTCGCCTGGGTCTTGAAGTCCGCAACAGGGCCAAGTTCAAGAGCGCGTTTTCGGTATCCGCCATCCGGCAGCCGTTCCCGCCACCTATAGACGAATACGTCGCCGCGCGAAGTTTGTTTGCGTTCGATCCAGCCGTGCTGGAAGGTATTCCGTGTACGCCGCAACATGCGTCAGCTCCTCTCCTGGTTGCGGCGCGAATTGTCCTTAGCCGAAGAGCTTACTCTGCCACGGAGCAGAGCGTCCAGTTCTGAAGGTCGGAAGATCCAGCGCCTGCCGAGCCGGCAGCCTGGGATCTCGCCAGCCCGCGCCATGCGTTTGACGGTCTTGGGGTGAAGGCCCAGGAAGCGG
>QIAR01000174.1 GCA_003225595.1 Acidobacteriota bacterium
TCCCAGACCGCGAAATTGCAAACGCGGCTCGTGTTTTGGTCCCTCTCACCGACTGGGGAGGAAAGGTAGCGCTGCACTCCAGCGGCGCTCTGACCAGCGACGAACTGGATGTGCTGCGGCGACGCGGGGCGGCTGTCGCATCGCTGCATCCACTGATGACATTCGTGCACGGCTCCTGCCCAGCGCTCGCCGATGTGCCCTTTGCAGTGGAAGGCGATGCCGCTGCCGTTCGTGTAATTCGCCCAATCGTGCGTGATTTGAAAGGAGAGGTATTCTCGATTTCCAAGCAGAAGAAAGCCGCGTATCACGCCTGGGGCGCGTTCACGTCGCCCTTGCTGCTGGCTCTGCTAGTTGCAGCGGAAGAGATTGCGCGTGCCGCGGGTATTTCAAGCACAGCAGCCCGGAAGCGTATGCTGCCCATCGTGCGGCAGACGATCGAGAATTACACAGCGCACGGTGCGGCGCGTGCGTTCAGCGGACCAATCGTGCGTGGCGACGTGGAGACTGTCTCCAAACACTTGCAAGCTTTGCGCAAGGCGCCCGGCGCGCGCGAGGTCTATTTGGCGCTAGCGCACTCGGCGTTGCGCAGCTTGCCAGTGAAGAACCGAAAGCTGTTGGAGAAGACGCTTCGGGAATAGGGTCGAACTCACCGCACAAATGTAGATGATACCCGCCGCGAGCAGAAGCGCCAATAAAATCGCGTTCTGGGGCCGTGGAAAGATTTGCGAAGCGGCTGCAAGCAGTGCATTTACGAGCGGGAAAATCGGCAGATGACTTGGTCGATCGGCGGTTGCTAGCGCGAGGTGAAGAGGTGTCCCAGCTTCTCCTTCTTGGTCTTTAAGTAGTCTTCGGCATCGGGACTGTGGGAGACTTCGCAAGGCACACGCTCGAGGACTTCGATGCCCCCACGTTCGAGAGCCGCGACTTTGTCCGGATTGTTCGAGAGCAGCCGCACCTGCGTGACACCCAAAGCGTTCAAGATCTCGACCGGCAGGGCGAACTCGCGCTGATCAGCTTTGAAGCCCAGTTGCTCGTTGGCTTCGACCGTGTCGAATCCTGCATCCTGCAGTTCGTATGCCTGCAACTTGGCCATTAGGCCAATGCCGCGTCCTTCCTGCTGTTCGTAAATCAGGACACCGGCGCCTTGCTGGGCGATCATGGAAAGAGCCATTTCCAGCTGCTGGCGGCAATCGCACCGAAGTGAGCCGAACACGTCGCCGGTAAGGCATTGCGAGTGGATGCGCACCAGGGGAGGCGCAACTTTCAAGTCTCCCATGACCAGGGCAACCGCGGTTTCATGGCGCTGGTCGCCTTCACCGATCTCGCCCTCGAATCCGAAAATGCGGAACCTGCCCCAGCGGGTAGGGAACTCCGCGGCGGCAGTCTGTCGGACTGAATGGGAACTCACAAAAGCATTATAGCGAAAGAAGTTAAGCAACTGCGGGGTAGGGCAACACCCACAGGATGTCGGCCGAGACGTTGCAAGCAACCTCTCTAGGGAAATTCAAACGGCTGGACAATCTCACGTCAAGTAGAGGCGCAGCTTGCTTCGTTTTGGTTTTCGATGCCGTGGACTCATGCTTGGTCTTGTGCGGGAACGCTGCTAAAATTGGCTGCATATCTACGGCAATTGACCTGCAGTGGGGCTATAGCTCAGCTGGGAGAGCGCATCGTTCGCAACGATGAGGTCGTCGGTTCGATCCCGACTAGCTCCACCATATTTTCAAGCACTTACAAACCTTCGGTAGTCCAATCTTGTCACACTTTGTCACAAAAAATACGGCTCGCAGGGGTGTGCTGCCTCACACTTCACGCCGGCCTGACGACCGACCTATGCTGCGAAAACTGAAAAAAATTTTCGCGGACTGTGGAAGCGAAGCAGTTCAACCCAGTAACCGACTCGTAGGCTCAAAGCGCGAATTGCGAGTTACGCACTGATGCGAGCTACGCACTGATGCGAGCATGAAGTTTTTGCGGGGGAGGGGATGGGGGTGTGTTTTTAGCAAATATTTTTCGCTGACGACCGCTTGCAGCGCGAATCTTTAAAAAACGGAGTATTTTTCTATGAAAAATTTTGCCCCAATGCCAAAGCCACAAGTGACAGGACCGAAGCCGCCCAAGGGCCTTAGTCCTGGAGCTAAGAGCTGGTGGAAGAAAATCGTTTCTGGCTGGGAGCTTGATGAAGCTGGATTTCTGGTTCTTGAAACCGCCTTGGAGTGCTTTGATCGCATGCGTCAGGCCCAGAAAATCGTGGCGAAGGACGGCATAACGGCCACAGATAGGTTTGGGCAGGTGAAGGTTCATCCCGCGGTACTGGTGGAACGCGATGCCAAAGCAGGTCTGCTGAGAGCCTTGCGTGCGATGAACCTTCAGATTGAACCGCTGAATGATGCCATCGGAAGACCACCGGGGAGCTAAGTTTTAATGCCGACAAATAGACGATTTCGCAAAACCCACGTCAGAGAAAAACTGAGTAAAGCCCAGTGGGATTACTTGCTTGACAATGTTGATCTGGACGAGTTGAACAAGGGAAATGACTACCTGTGGGACGTGTTCATGCTCGAAGACCCGAATGATCATTACGGCAATTCGAGACGGCTGTGGGAGCAACCCCGGGAGGAAGTCCTAGCTGTCTGGATTCCTCAGTTCCCCGGAACTCGACCGAGGTGCTGGTGGATGCATGACGCACCTCGAATTTCTGTCGGAAGGTGGCGGGGCTTTTCTTCGACGGAAGATTACCTGAACCTAGGCACCATCTGAGCGGCCCTGGCTCAACCGCGTGGGATGCCGGTTTAGCGGAAGTCCCAAGCTTCCAGTCTGGGCTCCCTACGTCGTGGGACGAAGTCGATCCTAGTGATCCTCCGATATTCGAATCGCAGGCGCAATATTTGCGACGGAACGGATTATTAACCCCGTCTGAACTCAGAAAGTTGAAGTCCTGCGATTTCGAACCGGAAGCAGTCTTCGATATCCCCTGTACTTATCTCGCGGCTATGAGACGCCACCGCCACGCAGACCGTAAGTAATCACCAAAGTCAATTCTCACCAGTGTTTCCTTTGCTTTCTCATCGTTACCGGTGCAGACGGGCAAGAATTCGCATTGTTGGCACCATTTGCCGATCCATTTGCAAAAGACAGGCTACAACCCATCTCATAGTGCGCCCCAACGGCGCAGATCACCGGCGGGGGAAGGACCCGCGCAGACAGATGTTGGTTAGGTCTGGTAGCTAACGAGCATTGTGGCTGAGAGATCGGCTGCGATGAAGCCTCGTGACAAAGCCCACGCATGGTGGGCGAGCAACTGTGCAGGCCGTAACGCGAGTGAAGCTTGAGCAGGCCTCGAAAGTAAAGTCGTGGATGCCGACCCGCCTATGAGACGGGGAAGGCTGCGTGGATAGGGAAGAAACCAACACGTGCACCTGATCCAGTCCACCGGGGTATTGAGCACGGCATGCAGAGAAGGCGGTCTGGGTAATTGGGGGAGACCCGGGACAGGTGGAGGTCGCGCCTCCAACATCGTCAGAAAGGACAATGGCCAGTCTGGGAGTCGGAGAGGGTCAAAGTACCGAGGAAGCCGGGTAACGCCGGTGGAGGGAAGGGCCCTTACTTTGGAGGTACTTTTAAAGAAGAAGAGGACGGGTGATTGGCAATGAGCCTGGAAACACCGATGTCGATCCGGACACTTCAGAGAAAGCTGTATCGGAAGGCGAAGCAAGAGCCTGACTTCCGCTTCTATCTGCTCTACGACAAGATCTACCGCGAAGATGTACTGAGCCATGCCTACGAACTGGCGAAAGCTAATAAAGGAGCGCCAGGCGTGGACGGACAAACCTTCGAGGCCATCGAGTCGCAAGGGTTGCGTGAGTGGCTGGAAGGAATCAGGAAAGACCTACACGACAAGACGTATAAACCACAGCCGGTGCGACGGGTACTGATCCCGAAGCCCGGAGGCGGTGAGCGGCCGCTCGGAATCCCGACGATACGGGACCGCGTGGTGCAAACCGCCGCGAAGTTGGTGCTAGAGCCGATCTTCGAAGCGGATCTGGAGCCAGATGCCTATGGTTACCGCCCGAAGCGAAGTGCGCACGACGCTATGCAGAAAGTGCACAAGCTAATTCGCGAAGGCTACACCGATGTGGTGGACGCTGATTTGTCCAAGTACTATGACACGATTCCGCACACGGAACTTCTAGAGTCTGTGGCTCGGCGAATCGTGGATCGGGCTGTGCTACATCTGATCAAGATGTGGTTGAAGGCTCCGGTCGAGGAACGGGACGAGAAGGGCAAGCGGAGCATGACGGGAGGACGAAGCAGCGGACGTGGAACCCCACAAGGCGGAATCGTCAGCCCCATGCTCGCGAACCTATATATGAACCGATTCCTCAAGCACTGGCGGATCACCGGAAAGAGCAAGGCGTTCCGAGCGCAAGTGATCACCTACGCCGATGATTTCGTGATTCTCAGCCGCGGACATGCGGCGGAGGCGCTGGATTGGACGCGCAGGGTGATGGCGCGGCTCGGCCTTACTCTGAACGAAGCGAAGACCAGCATCAAAGCAGCACGCAAGGAGAGCTTTCATTTCCTGGGTTACACGTTTGGGCCACATCGCTACAAACCGGATGGTCGCTGGTATCTGGGGGCCAGTCCATCGAAGAAGAGTCGACAGTGCCTCAAGCAAAAAGTGGGAGACCTCTTGATTCCCGGCAATGTCGGGGCCTGGGACGAAGTGCGCGACCGCCTCAACCAGATTTTGCGAGGCTGGTCGGCCTACTTTTCCTACGGCTCCCGCGCGACGGCGTATCGCGAAGTCAACCGTTACGTCTCGGAGCGTGTACGGCATTTTCTGACGCGCCGCCATAAGGTGCAGTCGCGTGGCACAGAACGCTATGGCGATGAGCGGGTATTCGGTGAGCTACGAGTCATTCGGCTCGGCCCGCCCCCGCGGCTTGCGGGAACCTTGCGGTGAACTCCATCGGAAAGCCGGATGCTCGAAACGGGCATGTCCGGTTTGATGAGCGGGGACGAGAAACGGGCGGTCGCTTCGGCGTCAGCACCTGCGCTCGTCCTCGACTCTACAATACCTCAACAGAATCAGGCAGCACGCGAGGTAGAGCATTCCCAAGAAGTTCTCGGCGTACCGTTCATAACGAACAACCAGCCTGCGGAAGTTTTGTAGCCAAGCAAACAGCCTCTCAACCTTCCAACGCCGACGATACCGCCGCAACCGCCGTCTATCCTGTGTTTTGTTTTTTCGAGTGCTTCGGTGTGGAGCGATCAGCTCGATCCCGTAACTTCTAAGTCCTGCGTCCAGCCTGTCGGAATCGTATGCGTTGTCGCGCCAATTACGTTCTGCGGGGCTTCCGGGATCACCATTTGGACCAAGGTCGACGTAGCCAACGTCACCTCGTGTGGTGTAGCACTTTCGATGCAGACGGCAACGGGAAGACCATGGCGATCGGCCACTGCCATGATCTTGGTTCCTTTGCCGCGCTTTGTTTTTCCGACTTTTGAGCCCCCTTTTTCGCCGGAGCGAAGCTCCCGTCGATAAAGGCTTCCCGGACGTCCAGGGCACCTCGGGCCTTGAGGTCTAGGGCAAGCGCTTGCAGAACCCTCTTCATTACGCCGGAGCGAACCCATTGCTGAAACCGGCGATGGCAGGTTTGGTAGGAGGGATAACGATCCGGAACATCTGCCCACGGGGCACCCGTCCGCAGTACCCACAGAATTCCGTTTAGGACGGCACGGCGATCCTTCCATGGACGGCCTCGCCCATCTCGACGAGGAGTCGGTTCTGGAATCAGGCTATCGAGGACTTCCCATTGGACGTTGGTTAGATCCCGGATGTTGGGGATAAGCATGGGTCAGCTCCAAACAAGATGTAATGGGAAGGCCGGAACCTGCTATGTCCCGCCTTCAGCGATGAGTGGCAATCTGCAGCGCGATCTGCTGTCCAGACGGGTACCTTCTTGCCATTTCGATCTCGGCAGGCGATTTGATGAGTTTCCGTCGGGTGCTATCCCCCGCCTTCCAGATCTGGGCCAGGAAATATTGTCCGCCGTATCCGTTGCAGACCAACTTCACTCACCTTGGGACCTCGCTGCATTCGACGGAATTGGTCCCTGTGCTGGTCAGAACCTAGCCAGCCTGGTTCCGCAGCAACATCGTGTGCGGAAGCAGCGGTTTGAGACTGTATTCGCCGGCCAACTCGTATTATGCGACGCAATGTGCAACAGCGGAGCAGGCTTTTATACGCCTATACTCGCGGCCCCTAAAAGAGAGCATGAGCGATTCGCTTGAGTATCTGATGATTCACGTCGCCGAATGTAGCTTCGTCACGCACGGAGCTGCCGTTGATTCGCGCACAACGAGCTCGGGCGCGACCGTCCGGTGCACTGCCGCGAAATCCCTGGAGTCACGCAGCGCCGCGGCCGCTTCCAGCAATAGGGTCACGGCAACCGATCCCATCATCACTAGGGGCTGACGGATCGTGGTGAGGCTCGGTGTGCAGAGTGCTGCGAGGTTAATATCATCGAAGCCGATGACAGAGCACTCGCGGGGCACGATATCGGCCTCCGCCAGGGCGCGCATGGCACCCAGGGCAGAGACATCGTCGAACGCAAGGACAGCGGTAAAGGTCCGGCTGGCCCGGAGTAGTTCGCGCATGAGTCTCAGGCCGCCGTCGAAGGCGGACAGAGGCACGTTCCGTTCGGGCAGGTCGACCACTAGACTGGTGTTGATCTCGAGCTTCCGGCTCCGCGCGAAGTTCTGAATGCCGCGCCAGCGTGCGCTGCTGTCGGCCAGAGTCTTCGGCCCGCGCATGAAAGCGATCTGTCGGTGCCCGAGCGAATACAAATGCTCGAGGGCTGCGAACCCGCCCGCCTCGTTATCGACAATGACTGAACTCACCGAGCCAACTCCCGGCTCGCGCCCGATCATCACTGTCGGCGTGCTGTTCTTTTCCAGATCCGCGAGCAGGTTCACATCCATGAACAGCCAGTTGGCGATGACGACCAGCCCCTCCACGCAAGGGCCGAGCAGCATCTCCAACGAGCGCTCGAACCGGGTACGGTCGTTTTGGACGTCTGTCCGCAACGGTACGTAGGAAGCCTGATAGAGGGCGTTCTGGATGCCACATGCGATCGGGGTGCAGTATGGGTCCGTGATGTCGAACACCATCAGGCCGACCGTATGACTGCGGCTGGTGCGCAGGGAGCGGGCGAAGACGTTCGGCCGATAGCCGAGCTTCTTGGCTGCCTTGTGGATTCGACTCTTGGTGTCATTCGGAATGTAGCGCGCCAGCGGAGCGTTATTGAGCACAAACGACACCGTCGTCAAGGAGAAACCACTTGCTCTGGCCACGTCGCGAATCGTTGCCGTGCCCCGCGAATCTGTCGAGCGGCGCAATGTGTGATCTCCCGGCGAGCAGCAGACCCCAGATGATAGCGCTCTGCCGCTCAGTGCGAAAGCTCCGGGTCACCGGCCGCTACTTCGAAGGCGATCAACCCGCCGCGGTCGTCCTTATCGTGCCAAACACCACCCCAACCATCAGCTGGGTCAGGCGCCCAAGCTTGGCCGCCGGATACAGAGGCATCGGGGTGATCCTAAACTGTGCGATATCGCGATTCCGGCTCTTCCGTTGAACCTGAGCCGGAATCACTAATCGTGGGCCGATATCATTGCGCATTACCGTCGCTCTACAGGCCGCGGGAGATCGACTTTTTCAGGCGGCACAATCCCTTGGCCTTCCCGAACACCATACAGCCGATCGACAAGGAGGTTCTTTAGCGTCTCGACAGGCCCACCAGGCCAGCGAATCTCGACGCGATCGACTTTTTCAGCGATGCCCAACCCGAAGTGAATCCGCAGATCATTCTGCGAGAGATAGCTTCCGCCGCTGCGAACTTCTCCAATCTGTACCAGAGACCCCGCGATCACTTTCACCTTGGCTCCGATCGCCAGGCGATTGGCCTCCGTCCCCAGCAACTGAAGCGAGATCCAGTGGTTCGCGCCGGCCGTGGTGTTGCGCAGGATCATGGGAGCGCCATCGATGTTCTCAACTACGACATCGACCTTGCCGTCGTTATCCAAATCCCCGAAAGCCGCGCCCCGGCTGGGTTGTGGCACCATGATCGCTGGTCCCGCCTCCTGGCTGACGTCACGGAAAGTGCCGTTGCCCTGGTTCAGCAACACGATCTTGCGCTCGCGATATTTCGCCCCCGCCTCCAGAGAATCCACTTGCGGGTAAACATGCCCGCTGACGGTGAACATATCGGGCCAGCCATCATTGTTGAAATCGAGGCAGGCGGTGCCCCACTTCAAGAGGCGGATGGTAGGGGTGGCAATGCCGGCAGCATAAGCAACGTCGCTGAAACTCAGATCGCCATCGTTCTTGAAAAGAGAGCTGTACTGATCTTCAAAATTCGTGACATGGATAGAAAAGCGACCGCTGCGGTTGTAATCGCAGGCGTCCACCCCCATTCCCGCCATCTCGGCGCCATCGCCACTCACGGCCGTGCCAGAAATGAAGCTCACGTCGGTGAAGTGCCCGTTCCCGTCGTTACGATATAGATAGTTAGGGGTCGAGTCATCGGCAATGAACAGGTCTGGCCGCCCATCATCATTCAAGTCACTCCACAGGACGCCGAGGCCATAGTAGCCCGCGGAGTCGTCCACGCCGGCGGCCTTGGAGACCTCGATAAAAGTGCCGTCTCCTTTGTTGTGATACAGGCTGTCGCTCACTCCCTTCATTCCGCGCGGGCCGCATTGCACGGGAATGCCACGGTAATGACAGGTAGGGCCGACACCGAATTTGGGCAGGTTTTGAAGATCGAACTCGACGTAGCGTGTGAGCATCAGGTCCACAAAGCCGTCGCCATCGTAATCGGCAAAAGCGGCGCCCGTTGTCCAACGGTTATCCGTGAGGCGAGCCTCTTTGGTGACATCCGTGAACGTGCCACTGCCGTTGTTGCGGTAGAGCACGACGCCTTCTTCGCAGGTAATCAGCATGTCGGGCCAGCCATCATTGTTGTAGTCGGCGACCGCGCCTCCCATGGCCCAGCAGGGATAGCTCACACCTGCCTTATCGCTCACATCGGTGAACGTGCCGTCCTGATTGTTATGGTAAAGGGCGCTCTTGGCCTTCTCGCCGCGTAGCGCCATTTCCACACTGGGCGCATTGGTGAAATAGATGTCGAGCCAGCCGTCCTGGTCGTAATCCAGGAGCAGCACACCCCCGGCCATGGACTCAATTAGGTACTTCTTCTCGCGAGAAATTGCGTGCTGAAACCGGATGCCGGAAGACTGGGTAATGTCGGTGAACGCTATGCTCGGTGCACCGGCAGTTTTCGCGGGGAGCTTTTGTGCCACTCCTCCGAGGTGCAGGAGCAAACACGCGAGAAGAAGGCAACCAGACCTGCACCAAATGAGCAGACGGCACGAAGACATGAACCGAGGCGGCAATGTGGCCTTTCTGTAATTTCGTAAACCTATTATCAACGAAGATTCGGGCGACGGTACCGGAAAACCATTCCCAGTGAGCGCGAGCGCGCGAACTTTCGCATGCTAGAATATGCAACTCCGCATGACCAGGTTTGGTATGGTCGTCCTCGGGTTCTTCCTGTCCCTTGCGTGCCTCGCCCAGGCTCCTCCCGTCCCTCGCTTCGAGGAGGTCAGCAAGCAAGCCGGCTTGACCGTCTCTCACAATTCCTCTCCTGAAAAGCGGTACATCATTGAGTCCATGAGCGGCGGCGTGGGATTTATCGATTGCGATAACGACGGCAAGCTGGACATCATTTCGGTGAATGGTTCCTCGGTCGACCGTTATCGCCAAAGTGGCGATCCCATGGTTACGCTGTACCGGCAGGATGGCGACCTAAAATTCAAAGACATCACCCAGCAGGCCGGACTGACCCGCAAAGGATGGGGCATGGGCGTGGCCGTCGCCGACTTCGATAACGACGGCCGGCAAGATGTCTACGTGACTGGCTACGGTGGCAATGTGCTGTACCGCAACCGCGGGAATTGCCGGTTCGAAGATGTTACCGAGAAGGCAGGGGTTCGAATGAGCGGCCTCAGCACGGGGGCGGCGTGGGGGGATTTCGATCGCGACGGCCACGTCGATTTGTTTGTTCCCCGCTACGTATTCATTGACATCAATAAGCTGCCGGAATTCGGAAGCAACGAGAAGTTTTGCCGATTCCGCGGCATTATGGTCCAGTGTGGACCATGGGGCCTGCCCGGCGAATCTGATTTCCTTTTCCGCAATCGCGGCGATGGCACCTTTGAAGATGTTTCCAGGAAAGCTGGCGTGGACGATCCCGAGCACTACTATGGCATGCAGGGAGTGTGGGCCGACTACGACAATGATGGCTGGCCGGACTTGTATGTCTCCAACGACGCGGGACCGAACTACCTCTATCACAATAAGCACGATGGAACATTCGAAGACGTCGGCCTGCTTTCCGGTGCAGCACTCAGCGCCGACGGTCGTGAGCAGGGCTCGATGGGCGTCGATCTAGGAGACATCGACCATAACGGGAATCTCGACATCTTCGTGACCAACTTCGCGGAAGAGCCCAACACCCTGTACTGGAACCAGGGGATGCAGGGATTCACAGATATCAGCTGGGCTTCGCGCTTAGCCCAGCCGAGTTACTCCCTGGTAGGCTGGGGCACAGCTTTTTTTGACATGGATAATGACGGCTGGGCCGACATTCTTGTGGCGAATGGGCACGTTTATCCTCAGATGGATCTCGTCAAAGGAGGGGCGCCCTATCGCCAGCCCTTATTGCTCTTCCGAAATAACCGGGACCGGACGTTCGAAGACGTGACTGCGCTGTCCGGCCTCGACAAGCTGCCACCTTCCTCCCGGCGCGGCGCCGCATTCGGGGACATCAATAACGATGGCAAGGTGGATGTGCTCATTCTGAACGTGGGAGAGCCTCCCACGCTACTCATTAACCGGACGCAAACCGCAGGTCATGCTGTGCTCTTCAAGCTGGTGGGAAGCAAGAGCAACAAGGCAGCCATCGGCGCTCGCGTGACGGTCACGGCCGGAGATTTGGTGCAGTTCGAGGAGGTGCGCGGCGGCTCCAGTTATCTTTCACAAAACGATCTGCGCCTACATTTCGGCCTGGGGCAGCAGACCAACATGAGCGCGGTCGAAATCTCCTGGCCTAGCGGCAAAGAAGAGAAGTTCCGCAACTTGCCTGCTGATTTCATCTACACCATTGTGGAAGATGGAGGAGTGCAGCAGAAGATTCCCTTCTCAGAACAGGTTGGGGGAAAGAAACAGACCAGGCCTGGCATCAAGTCGCATTGGAGGCAAGAACTGACCAGAGAGTCTTCTCCGACCCGGTAAGAATCGTTACGCTCCACTTGACCGCGGGCAACACTGATCGGAGATGGGGCACGTGGGCGCGGAGATTCAGCGAACCGGCTAACAG
>QIAR01000635.1 GCA_003225595.1 Acidobacteriota bacterium
TCGCCTTGCTGCACGCAGGTGCGCGAAGCTCACATGTCGTGGAACAACGACAACCCGAACGACACGGCGCCGTTCTTTGTCACGACCTCTACCACGCCGAATGCTCCCGCCACATTCAACACGCCTTTGATAAACGAAATCATTGGCTACATGCCGGATGGCACCTTGCGGCGGTTCGCCCACTCCTTCAGCACAGGAAGCGATCCCAACTTCTTTTCGCAGAACGCCATCGGTACTGTGTCCCAAGACGGGCAGTGGCTTGCCTGGGTCTCTGACTGGCTGAATACTTTGGGCACGGACTCGAAGGGAAACCAGAGAATCGATATATTCATCGTCAAACTGCAATAAGCCTCTTCGAAACTTGAAATTAGCAAGTTCCCTCACAACACAGCACCACCTCCACTACAAGAAGGCCTGGCACAGGTTTTGGTGGCAGGGAAGTGGGAGGCAAAATGTCGTGGTCGGAGGCGTGCTTTTCACGAACCAAGTACCCCCGGTTTTGCCGACTTGGCTGTCCGGACACTGTCCGGATCTCTTAAGGGGCCAAAATCGGCCCAAAGGCCAGTGTTCATGCGGCTTTTGTCAAAACAGGGGGACCGGCTTAGATTTCGCGCAAAAAGAACGCTTTTTGCGGTGCGGGAACGAAATTTACCCGGCAATACTCGCCATTGGATAATGCGAGACCTTAGCATGTGGTATCTACTCGGACACAAGCCAGACTTCACGGAAGAACCGGTAGTGTCTCACGTCGAACGCGGATTCAAGACGTGGCAAGCCCCATATCCGCACTCGATTCAGGCCAGAGTGCAGATCAAGGGGTTGAAGGCCAGCATGTCTTTGATTTCGTCACCTGTCCTGCAGTCGAGACCAGTGAAGAAGGCTCAGTCAAGAGGGACGAATCGGTCCTGCCCTTACCTAGTGCGAGATCGTGGCTCTAATGCCATCCTAGCGCAAGATTTTTCGAGAAAACGCGCCAGGAAAGTGTTGAGCAGCCGCACCTTCCCGCCCCCGCCTGGAAAATTTCAACGATCGCCGCGTGGTCCAGGCCAGCCTGGAAATACCTCGTTACTGGGCAATCGCGCTGGCTATACTGGAAAAGGCAATTTTGGAGTTGGAGCCGATCAGACGTATGGTACCCACCACAAGGACCAGGATCACCAAGGCACCGCAAGCACGACAGCATATTCGGCGATATCCTGACCTTCATCGTCTGACCAGATTCTGCGAATAAAATCTGCCATTCTTCCCTCCGGGGGTTTGGGTGAGATAAAGCCAGGCTGACGTAAAGCTAGGCTGAGTTAAAGCTAGGCTGGCGACGGCACGATCGCCGGGTGGCCTAGGCCAGCCTGAAAATATCCTCGCTACTGGGCAACCGCGCTGGCTACACTGGAAAAGGCGGTATTGGAGTTTGATCCAATCAGACGTATGGTACCCACTACAATGACCAGGATTACCGCCAGCATTACTGCGTATTCGGCGATATCCTGACCTTCATCTTCTGACCGGATTCTGCGAATAAAATCTGACATTCTTCTCTCCGGGGTTTGGGCTGAGTTACTAGGCTGGCCTAAAACTAGGCTGGGTTAATTACAGACAACACAGACTCGCGCCCTAGTGGTCAAGGACTACTCTCCGTAGGGTCGAGCAAACTGCGGCCCATCGCCTAGAATGCTCCTGCGAGCGTTCTCAGCACGTTCAGTCATGGCCCGAGAATTTTCTGATTTTCCCGTGCCTGATGATGTCGCGAGGGACCTGCCGGTCCACCGGCCTGACCTTGTGCTCGGATGCGTCGACGCGTCTTAACTTCCTAATACTGTGCGTCGTCAATAGCGACAGGGTGGGGACGCCAGCTATACAACCCCCAGGGGGCTGCTTGCTAAACTTTCCCTACTCTTTCGCGATTCCCTCCCCGCTGTGGAAGATGTTGTGGAAATGCCCGGAGATTGCACCACAAAGCGGCATTGAAGCCCGTAGATGTTTTTGCTTAGCATGGTCAACGGGGAACGGGTACTGAGGTGTGGTGTGGCAAGGGTTGGAAGCGAACCGGCGTGGAGAAATCTCCGCAAAAGGACGATCTGGCCCATATAAACCCTCTCAGTAGGCTTTACCTAATCTGCCGCCACGATACGTCGCGTTGCAGTAACACCATCACAACGACTCCAATTGAAACGGAAAACCCGTCCCCAGATTTGGAAAAAACTTAGCATATGCCACAACGCAAGCCCCCCGCACCGGAGCCCAGCCCTCGCATGCGGTATTACCTCTCGAATCTCCCCACTCAACTGCGGTCACCGGAGGATTTCGACCGTCTCAATCGGTTAATGGGGGAATTACCTCGGGATATCCTGAACGAGCGAATGTCTCACAAAGAGGTGCGCCTCATGCGACACGAGTTTGCCAAGCTGTTGAAGGCTGCGTGACGCAAAGTGTCCGAGCGCAGGGGCGGGTTTTCTCCTCCCACTCCCCGCCCCTTTTTCGTAAGTTATCCACAGTAAAGTTAGCCTGACAATGAAGTAAAGACATGAACAAAGAAGAGCGCTTCCGACGTTTCGCCCTAGGCCTTATTGCAAGTGACTCGGAGTTTGACGTACTTCAGCTCTATGCACGGTTCGCGCAGCAGTATGCCTTCTTCCCTGAGATGATTGAGACGGACGATCGTGATCACCACCACGACCAGAGCTTCATCCGGTTCGCCGCGGAAGCTGTTGTACAGGTTGAACG
>QIAR01000636.1 GCA_003225595.1 Acidobacteriota bacterium
TGAGTTCTTAATTGTCACTCCGGGAGTGAGGCCCGCGGGCATGGGACGCGGTGATCAAGTGCGTGTCGTGACTCCTGCGGAAGCCATTGCCGCCGGCGCCACTCACATTGTAGTGGGAAGACCTATCACCCAGGCCGCCGATCCCGCCGCAGAAGCGAGGGCGATTCTGGGGCAGATCAGCTTTTGACTTGGCTTTCAGCTACAAGCTTCCTCTCAAATCCTGCCGATCAATTCGCCTTTATCGAGACCTGCACTCGGCTAGCGGCGTCCCGAGGCTGGTTTCAGCCAGTCGAGGGAGCTGGCGTGAATCGCCGAGAAGCTCGAGCACCGAAAATTAACGCGTAGAAGACGAAAAAGACTGCTTACAGCTTTTCGCAGAACTCGCATGCCGAGCACGAAATGAACATTCCTCCCGCCACGCCGCGCTCGCGGTCTTTCACCCGCTTCACGATGCGGGTGGGCTTGCCGCACTTGGGACAGTCCGTGCTCTTGGAGGTGTCCATCACCCTCTTGCGGTCTGCCGTCTTTGCAATCTTGGCCATCGTTCTCTCCTGATGCTCTCGCGGTCTCGGAATCCACACAGAACCTCGCGGTCACTTACATGTGGTGGAGGCAGTGCTTGGTGCTTGCTATAAAACGCGCCTTAGGAATTCGCTTTGAAGACGCTGAGCAGATTTCTCAACTCTCTTCCGCCGGAATTCGATTTTACAGGAATGTTGCGGAGGTTGTCTTGCGTGGCTAGCCAAGAGTGGCCTTGACTATGCCGCTCTCTCCCTTCAACCTGAGCCATGCCACGAGCGTTAGGCCCGATCATTAGAACGCTCATCTTCACGATCCTTGTGCCCGGATTCGTTGCCGTGTTCGTGCCTCACTGGTTAGCTGGCTCGGCACTCAAGCCAACGCTCGGCACAATCGAGCTGGTCGGAATAGTGCTCATCGGCTTGGGTGCTGCCATCTATTTTCGCTGCGCCTGGGACTTTGCCTATCACGGCCTCGGCACGCCAGCACCGATCGATCCACCGAAAATTCTAGTTTCGCGCGGACTGCACCGCTTCGTGCGCAATCCCATGTATGTAGGCGTATTGTCCGTTGTCTTTGGCCAGGCAGCACTCTTCCGCTCAGTTCGAATTCTGATCTACGGAGTGTGTCTGCGGCTGCTCTTCCACTTTTTCGTAGTACTTTACGAGGAGCCGACGTTGCGCAAGCAGTTTGGCAGAGAGTATGAAGAGTATTGCAAGGCAGTGCCTCGTTGGATGCCGCGCGTCTAATGACTTACTTGCCGCCCCACGCTTCTGATCCCTAACTCTATACCGCACAAGTCGCTCAATGACCGCGAATCTGACCGGAGCTCAGAACGACCCCATTTCTGAACAACGGATGAAACGACTTGAGTAGGCACTTAACTTTATGAGTTGACAGCGTTGTAGCTCAGGAGTATAAGGGCGCGTTTCATCCACGGACTGTTTTCCTCTCTTCTAAACGATGTGCCAGCTGCGGATTCTGGACGGCTGGCAGCCCTACTAGCCTTAAAGGGCCAAAAAGACACTGAGAAAGAAGTTCCAGGCATGGTCGTTGAGGAGATTTCTGCCCATGGCTTGTTTTGGTTGCAACCGTCGCAAGTTGCCTGCGCGATGTCACGGTTGCGGCCTTGAGGAGGCGTTATGCAGCGCTCCGTGTCCTTAGCGCTCTCGCTTTTGGGGCTCGCGTTCCTGATGCTGCTTGCCGGTTGCGGTGGTGGAGGGCAGCCAGTAATCGCGGGACCTGCGATCAGCGTTAGTGTCGCGCCGGCAGGTGTTTCCTTAGTACTGGCTGGTAGCCAGTCTGCGTTTACGGCGACAGTCGCCAACGATACGGGAAACAAGGGCGTCACCTGGACCGTATCTTGTGCTTCTGGTCAATGCGGCACAATATCTCCCACGGCGACGCCGAGCGGGACCTCTACCACCTACACTGCTCCGGCTACCGCCCCTGCAAGCGACCTAAGCGTGACCGTCAGAGCTACATCAGCGGCTGATACATCGAAGTCGGATTCAGCGACTGTCACCGTGCCGGCGATAACGGTTTCTATCGATCCGACCAGCGTTACGGTGCAGGCAGGTGGCATGAGGGTGCCATTCAGCGCCAATGCGAACAACGATCCGTCAGGCCAGGGCGTAACCTGGACCATCTCTCCAGCATCTGGAGCAGGAACCCTAAGCGATCAGCTTCCCAACTCGGCCACGTACAAGCCGCCGGTCACTCCGCCAGCGACCCACCTCACTGTAACCATCACGGCCACATCCATCGCCGATCCATCGAAGTCAGCCTCAGCAACCGTCAGCGTGCCGACGGAAGTAGTTTCTGTGGTACCGGCCACTGCCACCGTAAAGACGGGCGGTTCCCCGCAGTCGTTTACGGCGACAGTTACACCCGACCCCGATAACAAAGGCGTCAGCTGGACCATCTTTCCGGCATCCGGAGCAGGGACCCTCAGCAATATGACCAGCACTTCGGTTACTTACAACCCCCCAACTGACACGAGCGACCTGACCGTGACGATCACGGCTACTTCAGTAGCTGATCCATTGGCATCAACCTCAGCAACCATCACCATTCCGGCTATCACAGTCTCAGTTTCGCCGACGAGTGCGCTCATTCCAGTGGACGCGAGCTCGCAGTTCAATGCCACCCCGTTTACAGCAATAGTCAGCAACGATCCGAGCAACACTTTGGCCAACTGGACCCTCACACAAGGAGGAATACCGTGTTCGACGTGCGGCAGTGTCTCCCTTCCCAGCACGCAGAGCGGCACGCCGACTATCTACAGCGCACCTCCGACGGTGCCAGCGAATGCCACCGTGACCCTCACCGCAACTTCAGCCGCCGATGTGACCAAAATGACGGACGCCACCATCACCCTAACGGCGGGCACCGTGAAGCTGATTCCTGCCAGCTTAAGCTTTGGCATCGTGACTCTCGGCCTCTCCCGCGTCCTGGCAATGACGCTGACCAACACCGGGAGTGCGGCATTGAACATCACCAGCATCACAATCACGGTGGATGCAGTTGATTTTACCGAGACGCATGATTGCGGCATGAGCGTTGCAGCTGGAAAGTCCTGCACTATCAATGTGACGTTCAAACCGAA
>QIAR01000637.1 GCA_003225595.1 Acidobacteriota bacterium
ACCATCGCGCATTGCCTTGTACACCGCTTCGATCAGGTGTTGTGGAGTCTGGAAATCGAAGTTGATGGGGTCGCCGATATTCAGCGGAAGGATCTTGTGGCCCTGCTTCGCTACCTCGTCGGCTATGCAGGCCAGATCACGGATAGCGTAACGGACGTTTTCCAGACGAGCGGCGGCAGTGACTTCGCGGGTCTGTGTGATGGGCATGGTTCACCGCCAACAATCCAAAATCTTTAACCGCAGAGATCGCAGAGTGCGCAGAGAGATGAAGAGAGAATCTCTGTGTCTCCGGCGGTCTCTGTGGTTAAAAGCTTTTATTCCGGCCGATCAATCTGCGCTCTCTGCAGGCGATCTGAGTAATCGACGTAAATCGACTTCCATTCACTATAAAAGTCGATTGCGCCCAGGCCGCCTTCACGGTGACCGTTGCCGGTTGCTTTTACGCCGCCGAAGGGCAGATGCACCTCGGCCCCGATGGTAGGCGCATTGATATAGGTAATGCCGGCGTAGAGGTCGCGCATGGCGGTGAACGCTTTGTTCACGTCTTTCGTGTAGAGCGACGAAGAAAGGCCATACTCAATGTTGTTAGCTATAGAGATGGCATCTTCGAGATCGTCGCAGGGGATGATCGACACGACGGGGCCGAAGATTTCCTCCTGGGCGATGCGCATCTTGGGATCGACATCGATGAACACCGTCGGCTCCATGAACCAGCCGTGCTGATATTCGCCTTTGTCGAGGCGGTGACCGCCGCAGACCATTCTCGCGCCTTCGTCTCTGCCGATATCGACATAGTTCAAGTCGGTCTTCAGTTGAGCTTGGTTGATTGCGGGACCCATGTCCACGCTCTCATCGAAGCCATTGCCGACCCGCAGCCTCTTGGCACGGTTTACATAGCGTTCCACGAACTCGTTGTAGATGCCCTTCTGCACGATGATGCGGCTGGTCGCGGTGCAACGCTGGCCGGTGGTGCCGAAGCCGCCCCACAATCCGCCGTCGATGGCGAGGTCAAGGTTCGCGTCATCGAGGACGATCATCGGGTTCTTGCCGCCGAGTTCGAGGGAACAGTGCTTGAAGCTCTTGGCTGCAGTCGTCCCTACGATGCGGCCTACTTCGGTCGAGCCGGTCAGAGATATGGCTCGCACCTCGGGGTTTTCCATCAGAGGCGCACCGATCCGCGAACCAAATCCGCTCACGATGTTGATGACGCCTCTGGGCACGCCAGCGTCGCTGAGTGTGCGCACTAGATTAAAGGTAGAAAGCGGAGTGTCCTGAGCCGGCTTAATCACGCAGGTGTTGCCGCACACGATTGCGGGCAGCAGTTTCCACGAGGGAATCGCCATGGGAAAGTTCCACGGCGTGATCATGGCGCAAACACCGAGTGGTTGGCGGACAGCCATAGCGAATTTGTTAGGCAGTTCGGATGGCGTGGTTGGACCGAAAAGGCGGCGTCCTTCGCCAGCCATGTAGTAGGCGGTATCGATGGCTTCCTGTACGTCGCCGCGAGTTTCCTTCAGGATCTTCCCCATCTCGCGAGTCATATCGCGGGCGTACTCTTCCTTGCGTTCGATGAGCATTTCGGCGGCTTTGTAGACGATTTCAGCGCGGCGGGGAGCAGGCACCAAACGCCACTTGGCAAAAGCGCGCTTGGCGGCATCCACAGCGGCGTCCACATCTTCCTTACCGGACTTCTGGAAGATGCCGACCACGTCGCGAGTGTCCGCAGGATTACAGTTCTCGAAAGTTTCTCCGGTCGAGGACTCGACCCATTCGCCGTCTATGAAGTTCTTAAAGACCCTGGTTTTAGTGGTGCTGCCGAGGATGGTCGGACCAGTCATGGTTTCGGTGGCCATAAGTCCTCCTTAAGAATGCTTAAGACATTCATGCTACAACCCGGGGTGGGGCCCGGCAAGTGAGCGAGCTGAGCGCAATTTCAGGAGATGCACGCGCAATCTATTTGCCCGTCATGGCGCGTTCCACTTCTTCAGCCGTGTGCGGCAGGACCGCGGTCAGATTGATGAGCTTGCCATCTTTGTCCACATAGAAAATGTCTTCGATGCGTACGCCCAGTTTTTCCTCAGGGATATAGATTCCGGGTTCGATGGTAAAGACCATGCCCGGACCCACCGGCAGGTTGTAATCGCCCTCGTCGTGCACATTGAGACCAACGTAGTGGCTGAGCCCATGAAAGAAATACTTACCCAGGGCATCGCCGTGGAGGTCTTTTCCATGCGAGTTAATATATTCATAGGCTACTTTGTAGAGTGAGTTGGGATCATCACGCTTCAAGGTGGATTTGCCGGGTTGAAACCCGGCTATGGCGGCACGTTGCGCGCCTAAAACAACGTCATAGATTTCACGCTGCCGCGCGGAGAACTTGCCGGTGGCGGGTAAGGTGCGCGTGATGTCGGAGGCGTACATGGAATACTCTCCAGCCGCATCAATCACGAGGACATCGCCGGCGTTGAGCGTGCCCGAGTCGTTTGAATAGTGCAGCACGGTAGAGTTGAAACTTGCCCCAACAATCGGCGCATACGCGGGACGTTCGCAGCCACGCTTGCCCCATTCATATTGCATTAACGCCGAGATTTCACGCTCGGTAATCCCCGCCTTTACCGCGTGCAGGGCCGCTATATGGGCGGCGATGGAAGCGTCCGTAGCCTTGCGGATTCGCTCAATTTCGCCGGAATCTTTGAATGTACGCAGCGAGGCAAGAAGCGGCTTCACATCTTGAAACGAGACAGAGGTCGGAAAAGCATTGGCTCGCCTGAGCCAGTTCAGAGGCTCGGCCGAGGCTGAGGCTTTATCGAAGCTGGGCAAATCGCCGTATACCGTGGCTCGTGGCTGCGGTAGCAATCGCACCAACTCATCGCGCAACTTGTCGAGCAATTCGACCCGTTCAAAGCCCGTGATGTTAGGAGCATCCGGATTCTCCGGACCGAGCTTGGGTCCGGTCCACTTTTCCTGCGAGGGATTGTGAGCGGGCAGAAACAGGATCTCTGTATATGGACGCGCCGTCGAGC
>QIAR01000603.1 GCA_003225595.1 Acidobacteriota bacterium
CAAATGTAGTAAATATTCCGAAATTGATTACAACACCTGCGGAGAAGGAGCCGACGAGCACCCTCCCTGTTGGGCTTGGATTATTCGGCAGGCCTGTGTAGAAGGGAACAAAATTGGTTGGCGAGGTGCCCAGCCCAAACGTAGTTGTTCCCGCCGCCTCTCCACCCATCTGTTGAAGATAGACAAAACCATCAAAAGGCATGACGAATGAGTCGGCTCTTGCCACCCCAGTCGTGATGGCAAAACACACGAGAAAAGTGAAGCCTACTACCCCAAGATGGTTTCGCACTCTTTCTTTCATGACGATGCCTCCCGTTGTGGGCGCACTGTTGTTGGTTGCCTATGGATAGGAACCAAGTGAAGCGCGAAGAATTCTCCGCGATGGGCACGAGACTGTCAATACAGACAATCGGGTACTCCGCCCGACCTTGATACTTTGTCAGCAGGGGGGGTTGACTATGGTGCGGCCAGGGTCGCAAACGCTTGCGTCGATGCCCTCAAGCCTATCCAAATAAATATATGCTATTCAGAGTTCTAATGATCTTCTTCTCATATGAACACGTGATCAGGAGATCAGAATCTCAGAAGCTCATATCGCTGTTTGGGTGAGCTTCTGACCTTCCTGTTCCACCTGTATGTCCGGGCGGATCGGCAAAGACTGCTATCCCCGGCCAGGATCGGAAGCCCTCGGACGATCTGCTGGCATGGATCAGGGGGCACCGAGAAATCCCGAAAGTCTACACCTTGACACCGCGCAAATCGCAGCACAGAATGACCGACTGTTACACCGGCTCCTAATCTGACCTAAAGGAGTCACTCCCATGAGAAAAGTGAGCTTCCTTGCCGTGGCGCTAGTCGTCGTCTACTTGTTGGCGGCGCCGCTCGCGTTAGGGCAAGGCGGGAATCCCCCCAGCACCAAGGAAAGCGGCCAGACTTCAGGCAAGGGCATGACGACCGTAGAACAGACCGGCAAAAGCGTGGAGCAACAAAAGGCTTCAGCCCGCCGTTACATCAACCTGCCCAACCGTGCGGTGCAGGCACCGTTCAGCGATGGCGTACTCGTCGGCGACACCCTGTACGTAGCTGGGCGGATCGGCATTGATCCGAAGACCGGCAAGCCGCCGGAGGACTTGGAGCAGGAAATCAAAATCCTGTTGGATGGGGTTAGGTCCACCCTTCAGGAGGCGGGGATGACCATGGACGACTTGGTATCCGTGCAGGTGTTCTGCCCTGACGTGTCCTTGTATGACAAGTTCAACTCCGCGTACCGGAGCTATTTTGGCAAGGAGTATCCCGCTCGGGCCTTTGTCGGCTCTGGGCCGTTGCTGCGCGGGGCACACTTCGAGATGTTGGGGATTGCGGTGAAAAGATAGCTCCACAGCTTCCAAGACGCCGACAAACTGGCGGTCAACAGGAAAGGTCGGCTCGATCCGAGACTTGCGGCACAGCCCGCTACAATCAAATTTGCTTGGCAAGTTTCAATGTCGGCGGCTCTTTTTGAAGATCGCCCCGGATCGAAAGCAGGGCTGTTGTGATTTCAAGGCGTTGTTCACGAGGGCTGGGGACGTCGCGCAAAAGTCTACGAAAATTAGGCTGATTGGCGAGTAGCCCCTATTTCCCCTAAACAAACTGGACAGTAATTCGCTCGAATCTCGCAATCGCTCGCCAGGCGAGCTACTGCCTCCATTGCCCCGGCCAATGGGGTCTTTGTCCTCACCGGGTCACGCGGGGCTGCGAATGATGGAAAATGAGTAGACTAACTGCCCGCCAAGATCATGAGGTGTTTTGGGCTGAGCAGCCAACCCTGGATCGCGCCACCTTGCTCTATGCTCGTTTGGAATGCTTCGGTTCCAAGCCCCGAGCAACGAATCGGCAGAACTGCATCGGTAAGCGCCAATCACGGGGTTCAGATGCCCCGGATGTGCCGGGTCTTCCATCTCCGAGCCATGGCCATCACAGGGTGGGGTGCATCTGCGCCGTAGAGCGCGTTAAGCAGAATCAAGTGGCTCAGCTTTTCCGAATACAGGGTCGCGTAATAGCCAGCCCATTGTCCGCCGGTCGCCCAACCGAATAACGACACTCGGCTCACACCTGTCCGCTTGCCGATCAAATCCACCGCAGCGTCGATGTCGCGTACTGCCTCTCCCGAGCGCACGATGGGTGGATGATTTTGCGGCGGTTCTTCCATTCCCGGAGGTCGTGCGGACTGGCCGTACCCGCGTATGTCGATCACATATACGCAAGACCCTTTTCTCCGCGAGGTCAGCCGCCAAAGACCCACCCGGAACTGGCAAATCAAAAGAGGCAACGCCGGGAACACGCGCCCCCTGCACGAGGAGGATGGGGTGGTCGCACGTCCGTATTGCGTATCTCTCGAATGTGAATGCGGGTGCCTGCGTCACTGCTTACAAAGAGGTCTTTCCTAGAAACAAGTACTGCGGCTGGTTTGAGCAGAGAGCCTAGAAGTATGATGGCGATTAACAATTGCGACACCCTCGAATCCTCCCAGACAAGTCAGTATGTTTGCTATCAGTGTAAGCGGAACTAGCAGGTTCTAGAGTTTCACTTCGCTGATTTGGACTATCGGCTCTGAGTTGGTGTAGTTCGGGATGTCCTCCATGATTGCCTGTGCATGCGGGCCGAAGCTCGTCTGAAAAGCTTCCACTGAATCGAATAAAAGGTGCCCCATCGCAACGTAAGAGGCGGGCGATCCGGGCCCCTCGCCTGAAATTCCTTGCTCGACAGAAACTCCCCTTAGAGCCGACCCGAGCAGTTGCCGAACCATGGGGATGTGGCGATTGATGTAGTACGTCATATCGAACTTCGTGCCTTCGTGGTTCGGATACATTACGCTGACCCTGACCATCTGTCCGCCTCCTCGCGGCAGCGCACCGAGTGAGTTTAGCAGCAACTCCGGTCGGCTAACGATTCGGCCCCGGCCCCCAGCGTTCCGAGAATGCTCGCGAGTAGAATTCCCGCATGACGCCCGCGCCAGTGAAGCCTACGATCTCGCCCGAAGTTCTGAATCAAATCGACATTAGAGTTGGCACAATCGAATCCGTGAGCGATGTTGTTAATTCGGAGAAGCTGGTCGCACTTCGAGTGAATTTCGGGGATCACAAGCGAACGGTGGTGGCTGGGATGAAACGCGAGCGTTC
>QIAR01000175.1 GCA_003225595.1 Acidobacteriota bacterium
TTTATCGCCCGGCGTTCTCGGCACCCACACGCGGCCGCCTTCGCCGCGAGCCGATTCAGACATTAGCCTCAGTTTGTCTTCACCCGGAATTGAAGTCGGGTGTACCTGAATAAATTCGCCATTGGCGTAGTAGCAGCCCTGCTGGTAAAGCGTTGACTGTGCCGACCCGGTGCACACCACCGAGTTGGTCGATTTTCCAAAAATTGCTCCGATGCCGCCCGTGGCGATGATGATCGCGTCTGCCGGAAACGTGCGAACCTCCATGCTGCGCAGATCCATGGCACAGATACCACGGCATAGACGGGCCGAATCGAGCACCGCGGACAGAAACTCCCAGTGCTCGTACTTCTGGACCTTGCCTTCGGATTCATAGCGCCGCACCTGTTCGTCCAAAGCATAGAGAAGCTGTTGGCCGGTAGTGGCGCCGGCGAACGCTGTACGGTTGTAGAGCGTCCCGCCAAAACGGCGGAAGTCGAGCAGCCCTTCGGGAGTGCGGTTGAAGGGCACCCCCATGCGGTCGAGCAGGTCAATGATGCCAGGAGCGGCATCGCACATCGCTTTCACGGGGGGCTGGTTGGCCAGGAAATCGCCGCCATAAATGGTGTCGTCAAAGTGCTGCCAGGTAGAGTCGCCTTCGCCCTTGAGGTTCTTGGCAGCATTGATGCCACCCTGCGCGCAGACCGAGTGCGAGCGCTTTACCGGCACAATAGAAAATAGGTCTACCTGCCCGCCCATCTCGGCGATTTTGATGACCGCGGAGAGGCCCGCCAGTCCGCCGCCCACCACAATGATTCTGGGATTAAATAGCATTAAGAAGGATTCCAATCTGCTGGACGCTCAAGGCGTACCGGATCTACCCACACTAAAAGGATTAAGAGCACTATATGGGTAAGTCAAGCGGCAATCGATTCTGCTACTCAGCCGCTTCTCATCGCTTTCAGATCCGCGCGCATCTGTGCAAATCCGTGGCCTCCTCTATTCAGGCATCAGCGCGCGAGGATTGATTCCAAGCCAGCACCGTTATCCAGCGGCTGTAGTGGCCAATGAAAAAAGGACCGCATCGTGGCCAGGCCGACCGCGATGAACCCCAGCGCGATGATCACGCACATGTAACCCCACCTGCGCCGAGCATTATCGCCGGTCGTAATCCCCCATTTCGCCGCGAAAAGCCAGAGCCCATAAGCGAAGTGCCAGGAAGCGGCCACGATGCCCACGACGTAGAAGGCCACGATCCAAGGGTTCTGGAATTCAAGCTGCACTTTTCCGAACGCCGCTCCCGGATGGCTCAGAATGTGAACCCCGCTGAAACGCAAGTGCCAGGTGTGATAGCCCATGTAGAAAAAGGCGATGGCGCCGGTCCAACGTTGCGCGGCGTACATCCAGTTGCCCATCCACGGATACTCGCCCAGGTTAGACTCGCCACGGTACCAAATATAAAACCCGTACAGCGAGTGATAAAGAATCGGGATCCATATGCCAAACAACTCCAGTGCTACGACAAACGGAAAACCGCTGAGGAGTTCGACTTGCTTGGTGTACGACTCAGGACCATTTGTGGCAAATGCATTGGAGATAAAGTGCTCGATCAGAAACAATCCCACTGGCACAATGCCGCTCAGAGAATGCAGCCGACGCAGCAGGAAAGAGTGCCCTGCACCGGCCCGCAGGGGAGCCACAGCGCCTTTTACGCGGATCGGAGCCGTAGGGCTGGCAGTCGACAGAACCGCTCCTTATGATTTCAGAAGTGACAAGCGAACCGTTCATTATCTTTTCGTGCGAGAAGCGAAGTCAAGACGAGGAGGAATACGAGTAATTGGTCGGTTCTGTTCCCACAGCGAGAGCTTCCCACTGCGCACGTTATCGCTGAACGGAAAAATGCTTGGATTCCAAACTATAGTTGCGAACCACTCCGAAACCGGTCACACCGATGTGCACGATGGAAACCCAGCGCTCGAGGCTGTGGTGGCCTGTGCGGTGCATCAAGTAGGAGAGGCCGACGGAGGTAGCGGTAGCCGCAGCTTCGAGGCCAGCGAAACCTGGTGAGTTATTCACGACATCGTCGGGCAGCAGGACCTCCTCACGGCCACGCGCCTGCATATTGCGTGATGACGCGTAATCGAGGCCGCGGAAGAGACCGACCCCTGTGAAGAGCATTCCGTTCGTGCGGTCCCAGAAGGCATGCGGAGCGCGAGACCTGGCCGTCGGTTGGATTACGACTGGCAGGAGAGGCGGTCGGCTGCCTACCGGCAATTCAGTGGAGAGATTCTCGTTGGAGAAATCTACTTTAGAAACATCAATATGGGCTTGGCGGGATTTTGGGCTGAATTCCTGTGCAGAAGCGAATGCGGCCGTCCACCAGCCAATTCCGAGAAGTGCGAGCAGGATAGCGCGACTCCGAAAGTGAAGCATTGGCCGCAGCCGCGCGCAAGACATGCCAACATTCTACTGGGCCTCGAGCTATGCGGGCAGTATACAGAGTAGTTCACTGTCGTTCCTGTTCAACCGTTGATTGAATCACGAACGGCACACTTCGACTTCGCTCAGTGCAGGCTCCCTGGACGAAGGTGGAACCGAGCGGGTCTGGTCTCGTTCGTGGTCCTTCGTATCCTTTGTGGTTAACAACATTTCTGCCGCGGCGGCCGAAGCGTGTAACTTTCTGCCTATATGAGCATCTTTTGCCTTAAACGCCCTTTCTGCGACCCATCGCGGCATCCAAGTGGAGAGGGAGTCTTATCCTAAATAGGAGAGAAGGGTTAATGAGATCTCGTTTGCAAAATCTTGGAATATTTGCGTCGGCTGTGCTCCTGGTCGCGAGCTTGTCTATTGTCTCCGGCCATCCTGCCGACAATCCGCAAACTTTGACAGGTCAGGTGAGCGATGCCATGTGCGGCGCGAAGCACATGATGGCGGGCAACGACGCGGAGTGTACACGCACCTGCGTGAAAAAGGGCTCCAAATATACCTTGATCGTCGGGGATAAGGTCTACACGCTTGACACCAGCGATAAGGCCGCCCTCGACAAGTTAGATAAGCTGGCCGGCGCAAACGCCAAAGTGACGGGCACGGTGAACGGCGACACTATCCAAGTCAGCTCGGTTGCAGGAGGGCAATAGGACATTTCGCACTCCGCCCCGGAATGTCACTATCAACGCGAAAGGCTACGGCGGCGGCAGCCGTTTTCGGCTTACCGCCGTTGCTTTTTTCTAAGCAACCCCAATTTTCATGATCTGTTCACATTTCGCTATGTTAGATTGTCCATTCTTCACCCCGCCCGTCGGAGGATTAGGAATTGGGCAAAGACATGGTCCCCAAGCGGATCTTTTTTACAAAGGGGGTCGGGAAACATCGGGAACGTCTAACATCATTTGAGCTGGCACTGCGAGACGCCGGCATCGCCGCACAGAATCTGGTCCGTGTATCTTCTATCTTTCCACCGAACTGCAAGCTTATACCCCGGTCGCAAGGGCTGAAGTACCTGCATCCCGGCGAGGTCGTATTCGCGGTGGTAGCCGAAAATTCCACTCACGAACCGCATCGCCTGCTGGCGGCCAGCATCGGTGTCGCCATTCCTGCCGACCGCAATACTTACGGCTACTTGAGTGAGCACCACTCCTTCGGCGAAACCGAAGACTCTGCTGGCGACTACGCTGAGGAACTAGCCGCGGAAATGCTCGCAACCACGTTAAATGTGGAATTTGACCCCGACCGTTCGTGGGACGAGAAAAAAGAAATCTACCGAATCTCGAACAAAATCGTGCGAACTGCCAATGTGACGCAGTCCGCAGTGGGAGACAAACGCGGTTTGTGGACCACCGTAATCGCCGCAGCCATCTTCATCTTCGATTAGCAGGCCCGGAAAAACTCTAAGAAGCAGGTTGCCTCGGTCCCGTAACGTTCACCTTGGCGCTAACGATTTCTCCTTCTTCTTGTCGGTGGTTACGGAGGCGTTCTTATCCTTGTCCAGCCTCTCTAGCACGGCTGCCACGATCAGCGGCAATCCCACGGTGGCATCGAGGAAGACTTCGCCGAATTTTCCGCCCTCGGCCGGAGGCACAAACTTGCCCCACGATATCGCCTCGCTGTAAGGGCTGCCCGAGAGGCCGCCCCAGTGAACCGGTTCCGGACAAATGCGCACGCCAAAGTGATATCGTTTCAAGGGCACATCTTCTCCGAGGCGCCGGTGCCGCAGCTCGAGGAATGGCCCAAACTGCTGCGACCAGTTCCGCGGCACACCGCCACCAATCGTGAAAATGCCTAGCCGTTTCTGCTTAAGCAACGTGGCCGCGAAATACTCGAGATCTTCGAAGGGATCGAATCGCAGCTTAGGTTTCGTTTCTTTGTTGCGCAGCCGATTGGCCAGGGCGAGGTCTAGTCCTAATTCCGAGTCGGTGAACGCCGGCACGAAAACGGGCACATCCTTTTCGAAGGCCGATTTGAGAATCCCTTTCTGTCCCTGGGCGTGCTTTGCCAGATATGCTCCTATCGCGCGGTTCAGCTTGTAAGAGCAGAGAACCTCGTTCGCGTCCCACTGCTCTAGCACATGGAAGATGACGCGCTCCACGTCGTCCAAATTCTGCTCGGGCTCCAGCGTGTCGTAGACGCGGTTGTAGCCAGCTTCGTAAAGCTCTTCATCGCTCAGCTCGGGATTATGACGAAAGTGCGCGCGCCCGGTCGCTTCCACCAAGCCGTGCGCCATGAGTGCACCGGTGGAAACGATGGTATTTACGATCCCGCGATCGATGAGCTCCGCGATGATCAGGCCCTGCTTGGCAACCGTCATCGCACCAGCCAATGACATCACGACGAAGCATTCCTTGTCACGAGCCATGGCTTCCAGCACGTCAGCAGCTTCGCCCAATTGACGGCCGGTAAACGCCGTCTTAGACATGGCGCGCACCAGGTCATCGATCGAATGAATGCGCGAGAGGTCCAGCGGCTCCAGTGGGACCAGCCTGTCCGCAACGGGATCGTGCAGCTGGCGCTCAATGCCCACACCATCATTATGGTTGTGCTTCAAATTCGTGCCTCCAAGGACGAGCCTGTCTTGTCGAAGCACTACTTTACTAGAAGGCTCGAAGTTCCTGCTACCACAAGCTACTTGGGGCGCAGCAATGACGCCTCTTTCGCCAACTGAGAACCGAAACCGAGAACTGGTTTTCCGGCTCTGTTATCCTATTTCCCTTCCATCGCGGGGGAGGTCGCTGCTTGCCTTCTGAAAGTTTTCGTATCGGCTTGGTGCAAATGTCCTGCGGTCCCGAGCCGGAAGAGAACCTGCAACAAGCTCTCGCCCGCGTTGAGGATGCTAGCAACCGTGGTGCGCGGGTGGTCTGCCTGCCAGAACTTTTCCAGACACAGTATTTTTGCCAACGCGAAGACGCTTCCCTGTTCGATCTTGCCGAGCCGATCCCGGGCCGTACCACTGAAAGGCTGGCGGCGGCCGCCCGCAAACATGGTATCGTCCTGATCGCGTCGCTTTTTGAGAAGCGCGCGCCTGGCATTTATCACAATACGGCTGCGGTTTTCGATGCCGATGGCACTTTGCGTGGCATTTACCGCAAGATGCACATACCGGATGACCCGCTTTATTACGAGAAGTTTTACTTCACGCCTGGTGATCTGGGTTTTCGCGCGATCGATACCAGCGCCGGACGGTTAGGTACGCTGGTTTGCTGGGACCAGTGGTATCCCGAGGGTGCACGCCTGACCGCGCTGCAAGGTGCAAGCGTGCTCTTCTATCCGACCGCGATCGGCTGGCATCCGGCGGAGAAGGCGGAATTTGGCGAGGCCCAACACGACGCCTGGCGCACCATCCAGCGTGCCCATGCCATCGCCAATGGCGTTTACGTGGCAGCAGTCAATCGCGTCGGCTTCGAGACCGGCAATATCCGCGGCCAATCCGCTCCTGGTGCGGGACTGGAGTTCTGGGGTGGTTCGTTTATTTGTGATCCGTTCGGCCGAGTCATTGCCGAGAGCTCGAACGATAAGGAAGAGATCCTTCTAGGCGAGGTCGATCTACGAAAACTCGAAGAAACTCGCCGCAACTGGCCGTTCCTGCGCGACCGCCGCGTAGACAGTTACGCACCTATTACCAACCGTCTGCTCGACTGAGGACGCCTCCACAAGTGAGTCATCACCAGCCCACACCTTCAAGGAACACTTTAAGTCAGAACATGGCAGAAGGAGCGACGCCTCCCCGGATTGACTGCCGCATGCCGGCAGAATGGGAGCCGCATGAGTCCACCTGGCTCGCCTGGCCGCATCATCGTGATGATTGGCCGGGAAAATTCGAGCCTATTCCCTGGGTCTATGCGGAAATTATCCGGCATCTCTCGCGGCATGAGCGCGTGGACCTGATCGTCAATGACGCCGCGTCGGAAAAACAGGCGCGAAAAGTTCTGGAACGGGCAAATACGTTTTCTGAAAACATCCGTTTTCATCGCTGGCCCACCGATCGCGTCTGGACCCGCGACTCTGGCTGCACGTTTGTCAAGCGTGGCGCGGGTGCCGCCGCCCGCGAAAACCGGGGAGGGCACGACTCTAGTCGTGCGAGAAACGATGCTTCTTTCACATTTTCATCCCGAGCGAAGCGGGACCGCTCGCTCGCGAACGATCCCGCGCAGTCGAGGGACCTTGTGTTTTCGACTGAGCCTTACAACCTTCTCGCCATCAAATGGCGTTTCAATGCCTGGGCCAAGTATCCCAACTTCCAGCGCGACAAAAAAATCGGCAGCCGAATGGCGCACGCCACCCACGCCCGTGAAGTCCGCCCCCTCTTCGGCAAGCAGCGCGTCGTACTCGAAGGTGGCTCATTTGATGTCAACGGCGAAGGCACTCTGCTGACGACTGAAGAATGTCTTCTGGGCAAAGTCCAGGAGCGCAATCAGAGTATGCGCCGGGAGGACTACGAAAAAGTCTTTGCCGATTACTTAGGGGTTAAGAGGGTGATCTGGCTTAACTCTGGAATTCTCGGCGATGATACTCACGGGCACGTGGACGATATCAGCCGCTTTGTCGCGCCTGAGACGATCGTGACCATGGTCGAGTCCGATCCGAGCGACCCCAACTACAAGCCGCTGCGGGAAAACATCCGCCGCTTGCGCTCCGCCACCGATCAGGATGGCAAGCCGCTTGCCATCATCGAACTCCCCATGCCCAGCCCGGTGCTCTTCGAAGGACGCCGCTTGCCCGCCAGCTACGCCAATTTTTACATCGCCAATGGACTTGTGCTCGTTCCCGTCTTCAACGATCCCAACGACCGCATCGCGCTCAACACGCTTACCGAGTTCTTCCCTGCCCGCGAAGTGATAGGCATCTACTCCGGAGATTTGATCTGGGGCTTCGGCGCAATGCACTGCATGACCCAGCAGCAGCCAAGGGTGTAGTTCACATGTGTTCCGCAGGCAGGAGTCTCTAATCTACTTGCCCCGAGGCGACTATTTCCTATACTGCGTCGGCTGCGGGCCTTTCTCCAGCGTCTCGCGACCCCAGATGGCGCCTTCGCGCGTGTAGTTGGCCAGCTCGAAATCCTGAGTCAATTCCAGCGCGTCGGTGGGACAGGCATCCTCACAGAGCCCGCAAAACATGCAGCGGCTCAGGTCGTAGGTGAAGTTGGTGAGTTCTTTGCGGCGGGTTTTTTCGTTGCGCTCGCTGGAGACCACGATCAGGTGCTCCGGGCAGGCCAGCGCGCACAGATCGCAGGCAATGCACAGGGTCTCGTTGGTGTCGGGATTGACATTCAGCCGGGGCGCACCCCGATAGCGCTCGGCCACCTGCGGCCGTTCCAGCGGATACTGCTCCGTGTAAATCTCCTTGGGATTCTGATATTGGAAAGTAACCCGAAGTCCCTGGAGAAGGTCGAGCAAAAACAGTTTTCGGATCAGATTCGGAATTTCCATATCAACTTTAGGATATCACCACAGGGGTCCACTCGCAGAGTCACAGGTGGAACTTCCCGCCTCTCTCTTCCGTACTTATTCCAGGAGGAATCATTAAGACCACCCTGACTCAAATTCCGACGATTGCTTGGGTCGGCCTTGCAATACCAATCATTGTCACCGCACACGACATGATAACCGTGATCGTCCCGACGGTGATCCGTCTGGTCGTGCCCGAAGTTGTGCGCACCGTTTTGCATGTCATCTGACGACCGATGCTCGTGCTTCGGCTATCACAGCCCTTCGCACCCGCCGCTGAGTCCTGCATCGCCCTACGCGCTAGAATGACCTGGACCCTACAATGCCGGCATTGACTAACGATTAAGGACAAACGACCAACGACCGCTTCAGACGAACTCTGGATGGAGGAGGCTCTGCGCGCTGCCCACCGCGCCCTGGAAGCAGGTGAGGTTCCCGTCGGTGCGGTGGTGGTCTGCGATGGAAGGATAGTTGGCCGCGGCTGGAACCGCAATCTCACCGACGCCGATCCCACTGCCCACGCCGAAATCGTCGCCTTGCGCGAAGCCGGTGCCACTGTGCGCAACCACCGCCTTGGGGACTGCGAACTGTTTGCTACAATTGAACCGTGCACAATGTGCGCGGGTGCGCTGGTGCATGCCCGGATCAAACGGTTGATCTATGGCGCCGACGACGCCAAAGCCGGCGCAGTGCATTCAGTTATGCAGGTGCTGAACCATCCGCAACTGAATCATCAGGTGGAGGTCACGCGCGGCGTTCTGGGCGGTCGTTGCGCCGAATTATTGCAATTGTTTTTTCAGCAGCGCCGGGCGGACAATCGTTACTCGTAAGTTATCAGCTAACAGGAGTTGTATGTAGGTGCGGTGAGGCGGCGATCTGTCGTTAAATGAGAACTGACTACTGAGAACTCGCTTGGCACGGAGAGGTGCGTGAGTGGTTGAAACGATCCGCCTCGAAAGCGGACATACCTTAACGGGTATCGGGGGTTCGAATCCCTCCCTCTCCGCCAGTCATTCATCTTGTGGAAGTTATCTTGTTTCTTGCTGTTCGTTTTCCCCGCTGCGACGCTCGCTTGCTACCAGACCTAACCGACAACTGTCTGGGCGGGTCCTTCCCCGCTGGTAATCTGCGCCGTTGGGGTGCACTATGAAACCACTAAACCACTTCTAGTCTTGAAACGAGTTCTCCTTCGGTGAGCCAAACCCTGACGACATACTTTCTTAGGCTTACTGTTTCGGGAATCGCAATTGCAGTCCCTTCTTCCAAGTCCGTGTTCCACGCTTGGTCCGCCGTAGAATGAGACTGCGACGACGCCCATGCGCATTCCCCGGCTTGACAGATCTCACCTCGCGCTTTTCGCTATGGCGTTCTTATTTCCCAGCCTCTCTTTTCCCAGCCTCTCTCTCGCCCAATGCGTTCCCTTCGCAGAAGCCAACCAGCATATTGGCGGAAACCGCTGCATCGCTGGGAAGGTGTTGCACGTTAAACAAGGCGGGCGGGGCGTGACCTACCTCGATTTCTGCGAGGACTACCGCCTTTGCCCTTTCACCGTGGTGGTCTTTCCCAGTGATCTGAAACATGTAGGCGACGTGCGGCAGTTGAAGGACAAACTCATCGAAGTGCACGGAGAAGTCAAACAATACGACGGGCGCGCCGAAATCATCTTGCGCCGGCCGCAGCAACTCAGCGGCGGATCCGCGATGATCCCGCCTCTGCCCAAAGACTATGACGTAGAGAAAAAGGGCCATTACAGCGCGGGCAAGTTTAAATACCCAAAGGCAGCGCGCCATAAGCGCCCGAAGCGCCAATCCGCGCCAGTGGGGATTGAGGATGCTAGCGATCCCGCACCGGAGTAAGTTTTATGTAGTGCCTGCATCTGGCGCCTATAGATGTCGTCTCGCCCGCACGGCAACGGCGAAATGCCTTCGGGACAGCCGGCAGGATGCCGCTACAAGGCGCCCCTCCAGACACCGAGCTAGACTCTCCCTTTCTTCAACTCCTCTAGCGAATATTTCGTGCCCCGCCACACAATCCCGCTGTTCCACATTGTAAGAAACATAGAGCGCAGCATGGTGTAGACGAATAACGTGGTGCTGACGGGATGTAAAAAGAAGTAATAGGGCGGAACCGCCGACCGAAACGACATTCCCGCGTAGATCAGGAAGATCGAGAGGAGCGCCACGGCGTAGGGCACGCGTTCCCACCCCAGGGCAATCCATACGCCCACGAAAGGGGTGAAATTAAGGAATGCCAGCGCCACACACGAAGCTAGTGTGCGCGGCCACTGAAATGAGAGTATGGCGAAGAAATTCTTGGTCAAGTTTCTCACCACACCCATGGCTCCATTCGCCCATCGAATGGAAATCAAATCTCCGCCGAACACGTTACGTTGCGCGTAACCAGCGTTTTTGACCAGCTTGCCCAGCTTCATGTCATCGAGCACTTCCATGCGCAGGGCACGGTAAGTGCCGATAGCTTCATAGACGCGGCGATGGATGCAATTGAACGCTCCCACGCCCATGTGGTCGCGCGTATCCGGATCCGCTACTCTCCAGGGCCGGTGTCCGAAGACGAACAGCGTCTGGAAAAAAGCAATCATCATTTTCTCTCCGGGTCGCTTCATGATCATTCGCGGGAACATCACTACGTGATCGGCCTTCTCCGCTTCGGCATAGGCGACAGCGCGGCGCACGGAATCGGGCTTAAACAGCACGTCTGCATCGGTGAAGAGCAGCCACTCGCCATTCGCCTGCTGGGCGGCGGTCCACATTGCGTGCGTCTTTCCCAGCCAGCCCGGCGGCAGTTCGCGAACGTGAATTACCTTGAGACGCCCCTGAGCTACAGCATCGACGGCAACGCGATCCATGATCTCGCCCGTGCGATCGATTGAACGGTCATCTACGACGATGACTTCGTAGTTGTCATAGTCGAGGGCCATCAACCGACTAAGCGTCTGCTCAATCATGCCTTCTTCATTGCAGGCGGGGACAATGATGCTGACCCGAGGATTACCGCTCTCGGTCACCGGTTTGCGATCCCATTCGGGACGCGAGACGTCGGTGATCTTTGGCATACCGATCGCCGCTTCGAGAACCCGTGAGAACCAAGCCACCAGCAGGATGATGCCTGCGATCCAATGGAAATAACTCATCCGGACTCGGCTCCGGCCACAGTCGGCGGGTTTTCGGGACGCACAGGTGGGGCAAACCGCATACCGTAAAACAGTATCGCAGAGGAAATTGCAATCGCGACCACCGCGCTTATGAAACCGGACTGTAACGAAGAACGGTCGGAGATCTTCCCAATCAGCCACGGCGACAACGCATCACCCAACAGGTGAATCATGAAGATGTTCACTGCGATCGCTGTGGCACGAATGTGGGCACCAACGGAATTGATCAGCGCCGCGTTTAATGGCGCAGTGTTTAGCAGCAGAAGGAATTCGGCGAGCAGGATTCCCGGCAACATCGTGCGGCCCGTGGTGTAAAGCGCCACGATCATCACCGGCACACCCATGGCCATGCTGGCCGCGGAAACCAAGTAATATCCGGTCTTCGTACGCCGCAACAGACGGTCGCCCAGCCAGCCTCCAGCCAGCGAAGCAACCGTGCCATCGAATGCGGTGATTCCGCCGAAGATCAGGTTAGCGCGAGCTAAAGGATAGCCGCGCACGCGAGAGAGAAAAGTCGGCATCCACACGGACAGGCCACCAAGAGCGAAAGTCATCGTGGCCATGCCAAGAGTGGCAGTCCAGAACGCCGGATTGCGAGCCAGACCGAGGATGGTGCTGCGCTCCGGAGTCTCTGGTAGCGAGTCGTGCATGCCGCGCTCCGGCTCGGGAATAAACAGCAGGAGCAAGGCCAAGACGAATCCCGGAATGCTCGCCACGTAAAATGGCGAGCGCCAGCCGAAGCGCGGTCCCAGATTACCGCCGATGATGTAGCCCAACGCTGTGCCCACAGGAATGGCAAGATAAAACACGCCCAGGATACGTCCCCTCTTCTGTTCGGGAAATAAGTCCGCCACCAACGTCGGAGAAATGGTGACAAAGCTCGCCTCTCCGATTCCAACCAGGGTGTGGCGAATCAGCAGCGTTTGAAAACTGTGGGTGGCGGCGGTGAGCAGTGTGGCGCCACTCCAGAGGAACGCGCCCATTACTATGATGAGTCTTCGCGAGTAGCGATCGGCGAGCGGACCCATCAGCGGCGCGGCAAACATGTAAAAAAGAAAAAAGGCGCTGGTCAGGAGACCGAAATCGGCATCGCTCCGATGGAACTCCACTTGGACTAGCGGTTGCACGGCGAAAAGCACAGAGCGATCAATGTAGTTGAGCAGGTTCAGCGCGGTCAGAACGACCAGCGCGGTGCGAGGATAAAGCCGGGGCTGGGTCACAGGTCGAGAGAATCTAGCACGGCTCGAGCCATCAGGGCTAGTTGCCAGACGCAAAGCTGTAACGGGGCGAAGGT